>NZ_JBEXLR010000014.1:0-96778 GCF_040610095.1 Micromonospora sp. NPDC004540 | reverse complement strand
GGCGGCAGCGAGCCGTTCCCGGTGCCGGCGCTGGCCGGCCTGACCTACGACCCGGGTGCCCGGGGCGGCACCACCACCATCGAGGTGGACCAGCATCAGCACCGCCTGCTGCCCCCGGTCCCGCTCCTCCGGCGTGATCTCTCCGGCCGCCGCCGCCCGGTCCAGCTCCTCCAGCTCGCGCCGGATGTTGACCGGGTTGTACTGCTGGGACTCCGCCTCCCGCGCCACCACCTTGACCAGCGCGGTGAGCCCCCGCACCGGCGCGTACGGCAGGGTCAGCAGCGTCCACAGGATGTCCACGCCTCACCCCACCAGCCGGTGCGCGCTGACGAAGTCGTACGGGGCGAGCGGGCCGATCAGCCGCATCCGGATGACGTCCCGCCGCCGCTCGGCGAAGTCCTCCACCGCCTGGATGAACTCGTCCTCCTCGTCGCCCACGACCAGGAAGGAGACGCGCACCGCGTCCAGTTCGTGGCTGGGCGGGAGGGCCGCGTCCGCCACCGCGTACCGGCCCACCGCGTCGATCAGGTCGCGGTTCTCCGCCTCCCGGCGCAGCTCGACCGCCTGGCTGATCATCTCGCCGAGCCGGATCCGCTGCTCCCGGCTCTCCACCTCCGGGCGGCCACGCACCTCGTCGGCGAGGGCCGCGGCGGCGCGGTTCTCCGCCAGGAACCCGGCGATGAACTCCTGCTCGTCGAAGCGCCCGTGCACGGTGTACTGGAGCCGGTCCTCGAGCTCGTCGAGGGCGGCGGCGAACCGGTCGTGGTGCGCGGCGAGCAGGTCCTCGACCGCGTCCGCGCCGGTCACCACGGTGCCGAACCGGATCGGCAGGACCGGTGCGACCACCGCCGTCCCGTCCAGCAGCCGCTCGTACGCGGTGAGGTCGGCCGGCCGGCCCAGCGGCTCCTCCAGCCCGACCTCGCTGACCAGCGCGGCCAGCTCGCCGTGCCGGATCGCAGTCACCTCGCCGGGTGGGGAGCCGACCCCTTCGGCCTCGGGGGTCGGCTCCACGTCGGACGGCACGATGCCGTACAGGAACAGTCCGTTCTCCTGGGCCATCTCAGAGCTCCCTGTCCCGCCGCCGGCGCGGCCGCTCCCGCTCCTGCTCGGAGCCGCGGTCGCGGAGCGAGTCCGCCACGGCCCCGGTGATCTCCTGTGCGGCCTTGCCGAGCCCGGAGACCGCCTTGCCCTTGGTGGCCGCGCCAGCCGCGTCACCGACCAGGTCCGGCAGGCCCTTCGTGTCCTTCGGCACGATGCTCAGCCGGTCGACCGCCTCGGCGAACCGCAGGTACGTCTCGACGCTGGCGATCACGATCCGCGCATTGATCTCCAGGAGCTGGATGCCGACCACGGCGACCGAGACCTGGGCGTCGATCACCACGCCCTTGTCCAGCACGGTCTCCACGACGTCGGCGAGGGTGCCCCCACCGCCGCCGCTGGTGCGCTCCAGGGCGCTGCCCGGTTGACCTGTCGTGGTGGCCACGGTCATTCCTCACGCTCCTCCCGCCGGCGGCGGACCACCGGCCGTCGTGGTGTCTCGGTAGCCCGGCGGGGCGGGCGCGGGCGCTCGGGGCGCGCCTCCCGCTCCTCGCGGGGCTGCGGGCGGCGGGCCCGCTCGGGCGCGCGGCGGCGCGGCGCCTCCTCCTCGGGCTCCTCGGCGTACTCGTCGTCGTCGAAGTCGTCGCCCTCGTCGTAGTCCGCGTACTCCTCCTCCTCGGGGGCGGGACGGCGACGCGGCGGCGGCGGCCGGCGACGGCCGCGACCGGCGGGCCGGCGCTCCTCCTCCGGCTCCTCCTCGGGCTCCTCCTCCGGCTCTTCCTCGCGCTCCCCGGCGCGGCCCCGCTGCTCCTCGCGGGCCTTCTGCTCCTCGCGGGACTCCTGCTCCTCGCGGAGGGCGGTCTCGTGGTCCTTGACCACCTGGGAGTCCTCGATCTCGCCGCGCCAGCCCTCGACCGAGTCCGGGTCGAGCACGGTCTGGGTCATCACGTGCCGGACGAAGTGCTTCAGCTCCAGCCGGACCCGGCGGCCCTGGGCACGCCACAGGTTGCCGGTGTGCTCGAAGAGGCCCTGCGGGTGGTACTCCAGCACGACCAGGATCTTCGTCAGCTCGGGGCCGACCTCGTGGAAGCTGACCGTGCCGTCGACGGAGCCCTTCTCGCCCTTGGACCGCCAGTGGATGAGCCGGTCCGGGATCTGCCGGACGATGGTCGACTCCCAGCTCCGGTGCGACCAGAAGACCTGCGCCTTCCAGGTCATCTTCTCGTCCGACTCGCAGTCCGCCTGCTCGACCTTCTTCATGAAGCTCGGGAAGTCGCCGAACTGGGTCCACTGGTTGTACGCGACCCGGACCGGCACGCCGACCTCGATCGTCTCGACGATGTTGGTGACCTTGAGCTTCTTGCCGCCGCCCTTGCCGCCCTTGCCGCCGCCACCGCCGAACGCCGACATCAACTTCTCCTTACCGCCGGCCAGGCCGGCATGGAACATCGCCTTCATCGGGGACTGGCCCTCGGCGAGCTTCTGCGCTCCGGTGGCGGCGGCGATCAGGCCGGGGCCGCCGCCCTGCTTGGCGTACTCGCTGAGCCGTCCGGTGGCGCCGGTGAGCCGCTCGGTGACCACGTGCACGGCCCGCTCGCCGATGGCCGCGGCGAGGTTGCGCAGCTCGCCGCCGAGCTGGTCGCGGGCCCGGTCCGTGAGGTTGCTGGTCGCCATGGTCACCGCCCCCGCTTCCGTCGCGTGACGACCGGGCGCTCGCCCCGGTCCTCCTCGTCCCCCGCCGCCGGCTGCTCGTCGAGCTCCTGCTCCTCGTCGGCGGCGGAGCGCTCCTCGTCGACCGGCTCCTCGTCCGGCCGGCCGCCGCCGGACTGGCCGCCGCCGCTCTTCCGGCGCAACGCGTCGGCGCTGCCGCGCAGCTTGCCGCTGAGCGCGTCGATGCCACTGCCCGCGGCGGCGGTCGCCGCGGCCTTGCCGGCCGTGGCCAGCGGCCCGCTCAGCTTGCCGAGGCCGCCCAGCTGGGGGTTCACGTTCAACAGGTCCGTACCGAGCTGCTTCAGCCCGCCCGGGCGCTGGCTCGCACGCCCGGCGGCCACGGCGGCCGCCAGGGTGAGGGCCGTACGCATCTTCTTCCGGCGCCCGAGGAGGTAGCCGAAGCCCACCGCCAGCGCCACCCGTGCTCCGCTCTTCATCAGTTCTCCTTCGCTCCCCGGCGGAAGCGGACACCTCGTCTGGAGCAGGCCCGGAAAGACAGCTACCGGGGATCAGCGGAAAGGGGCCTGCGACCGACGTTCCGTATCAGCGGACCCGGCGGGCAGTACCCGTCACCCCATCTGCAAAACATTTCAGCAAAGCTGCGGAGACGCGCCTCACGGCAGAATTGGATACCCGGCGGAGACCCGGGTCAGAACTCGCAAAACGGTCAGACAGCCCGAGGGGAGCAGGGAGAAGCCAAATCACTTGCCCGAGGGCAACAAGCAATTCAGTGCGTCGGAAGAGCCGAATCCAGACACATTTTCGCGCGCAGCTTTCCGTCTTTCTCCCGCAATTCCGCGCCGCATTTACGAAGAACCGAGACAGCGCCCTGGTTGTCCGGTGTCGTCTCGGCCACGACGGTGCGCATGCCGGCCGCCGCGGCGGCGTGCAGCAGCTCCCGCAGAGCCGCCGCGCCGAGCCCCTGGCCGCGCGCCGAGCGGCCGAGCCACATCCCGGTCTCCACCGTTGCCGGCTCGTCGCAGCGGGTCATCCGGACCATGCCGACCACCTCGCCGCCGGCCACGATCGCGTACATCAGGGTGCGGGTGGGGCCGTCCAGCCCGCCGAAGCTCGCCCGGTGGAACTCGCGGAAGGCCTCCCGGCGGGCCAGCGACCAACCGGCCGGGGCCTGCACCGGGGGCATGACATCCTCCGGCTCCGCCTCGGCAGCCGCTACGGAGAGCAACGGCTCCAGGTTGCGCTCGTCCACCGGCTCCAGTCGTACGGCACCCGTCACGAGCCGCAGTCTGCCGGTCGTACCGGCCCAAGTCCACCCCTTTGGGCGCGGACTGCCGGTCCGGCGGAGGGGGTCGGCCGGTCGTACCCCCGGGGTGTTCCGCCTCACGCTCCGTTGTCAGCCGACCGGCCCGTTCTGGGGGTGAGGGTGCTCACTCCGCCGGGGTGAACTCGCAGAGGACCGCCGAGGCGTCGTCCGTGCGCTTGCGCCGGCGCAACCGGTCCGGGTGGTCCCGCTCGGCCGCCCGGACCCGGTCGATCAGCCCCTCCGGGCCCTCGGCCGCCGTCACGTCGAGCAGGCCGGCCCAGTCGAAGAGGCCGAACTGGTCGACCGCGCAGGATGCGCCGTCGCTGAGCAGCGCGGCCCGCCGCAACGCCCCCGGCCCGCGCAGCGGCAGCGTCCCGGTCACCGCGTGGTACGCCGCGTCCGGGTCGGTGGCGGCCGCCCAGTAGCCGTGGGTCCGGTTCATCCGGGTCCGCTGCACCGTGACCGCCCGGCGGAAGCGGGTGGCCGGGTCGGCGTCCCCGTCCGGCAGCGCGGCGGCGGTGCGGCGCAGGTCCGCCAGCGCCGCGTCCAGCCGGTCGTCGGAGACCACGTCGACCCGGTCCCCGGTGTCGAGCACCAGCGGGCTGTCGCAGAGCACCAGGTAGTCCACCTGGTCGCCGCCCTCCCGGAGGAGGCAGACCGTGGAGGACGGGGTGCCGGGGTGGTCCAGGTCGCACTCGTCGCCATGGTCCGCCCGCACCGCCAGGATCGCCGCCGCCAGGCTGCTCATCAGCGTCGCCGCCGGACGGGCCGCGACGGCCAGGCCGATCCGGGCGGCCAGGTGCCGGACGTACCACGCCGGCCCGTGCACGCAGCCGGTGTCGAAGCCCTCGGGCACGGTCGCCCCATCGAGGACGCCGACCAGCGGGCCGAACCGGAAGACCACGTCCTCGTTCTCCAACCGCCCCGGAGCCGGATCGGAGGCGGAACGGACCCGCATCATCGGCGCCGTACCGACCGGCCGAGCCAGCTGGCTGCCGATCGGGTACCGGCGGTCTGGTGCCCCCATCCGTCTGCTCCCTCCGTCGCCGTCCGCCGCCTACCCGGAGCGCCGGAGCCCATGCCGGGACGGGCGGACTCGCGGAAAGCGCGTGGCGTGGTCAGCGCCGCCAGTTCCGGGCGCGGGACGAGCGCAGCCGGCGCAGCCGGCCGACCAGCACCGGCTCGGCGGCGAGCGCGGCCGGCCGGTCGAGCAGCGCGTTGAGCAGCTGGTAGTAGCGGGTCGCGGAGAGCCCGAAGGTGTCCCGGATGGCCTGTTCCTTGGCGCCCGCGTGCTTCCACCACTGCTGCTCGAAGGCGAGGATCCGCTGCTCCCGCTCGGTCAGCCCGTCGGTGCCCTCGGACGGCTCCGGAGCCGCCATCGCCGGCCCGTCGTCGGGCGGCGTGGCCTCGACCGCGGGGGCGGAGCGGGGTGGCGGGACGGTGACGCGGGACTCTCCGCGCGCGACGTCGGCGGTCCCGGAGGGCTCGGGCCGGTCGGTGGCGGCCCGCTCCGTGGCGTCGGCGGGCATGGCGCTCCTCACGAGGACGGGCGACCGGCGCGACGACGCCGGCCGGGGGGACCCCAGCGTAACCAGGCTCCGCCCAGCCCGCATCGGACGCGAGGTCCGCGCCGCCGGCTCAGGCCGGCGGCGCGGACGGCGGTCAGGAGATGTCCCGCCGGCGCATCGACCAGAACGCGCCGACCAGCGCCGCGGCGGCACCCACCCCGAGCACCAGCGCCGACTGCTGCCAGGTGACCACGAGCTTGGCCGGCTCGCACGCGCCCTTGGCGAACTGGCAGGTGTCGTAGTCGAAGAGCTCCACCTGCTTCATGAACCACGACTGGGCGTAGGTGGAGAGGACGTACCGGTCGCCGAACGGGACGGAGAGCACGCTCACCGCGATCCGGATGCCGATCTCGCTGATCGCGAAGACCGCCACGGCCGCACCGAGCGCCATCGCGGTGTGCCGGCCCAGCGAGGCGAGCGCGAAGGCGACCGCGCCGACGAGCAGGATGAGCCCGACCGCCCGCAGCCCGTCGAGGCCGATCGAGCGCCACACCCCGGCGGTCACCTTGGCGGTGGTCCCCCGGTAGCGGCCGATGAGCCAGAAGGCCAGCGTCCAGAAGGCGCCGAGCGCCAGGCTCACCCCGAGCACCGTGGTGAGCAGCGCGGCCAGCTTTGTGCCCAGCACGGCGAGCCGTTTCGGCCGCCAGAGCAGCAGGTTCATCATCCCGCCGGTGCTCCACTCGGCACCCACGTACGAGGCGCCGACGATGAACGCGAAGAGCGCCAGCGCCCCGGCGAAGACCGCGATGAACATGGGGAACTCGGCCCGGAAGTCGAACTGGTAGGGCAGGTTCCACTTCGGATCGAACATCTCCGGCTGCGGCTGCCAGTCCCGGCCGCAGTTCGGGCCGTACCGGTCCTCGGTGTTCTGGTCGCCGCGGGCCTTGGCGGCGTCGCAGTCGGCGACGGTCTTCTTCCAGTCCTCCAGCGCGCGCTGGTACTGGGCGTCGGACTCGACCTGGGCGGCCGCCACCACCTCCTTGGAGAGCTGGTGGCTGGAGAAGCTGAACGCGGTGGCCACCGTGGCCAGCCCGAGCACCAGCAGGACCAGCAGCCATCGGGTGACCCGGCGCTTGGTGAGCCGGCGCAGTTCGGTGACGTACAGGCTCACGCGCCCCAACCTCCTCCGGTGACGCCGGGGCCCGGCTCACCGACCTTCGTGGACTGGTCGACCTGCCGGTGCTGGCCGGGGACCGGCGCGGTGGCGGTCAGTTCGAGGAAGACACTCTCCAGGTCGACCGCGACGGGGGTCAGCTCGCTGACGTAGAGGCCCTGCTCGGCGAGGACGCGGCTCACCGCGGCCGGCTTGTCGACGCCGGACAGCATCAGGTGGTCGGGCTCGGCGGCGACCCGGATCCCGGCCCGGGTCAGCGTCTCGGCGGCCTGCGGCAGGTCGGTGACCGCCTCCAGGCGGACCCGCACGGCGCCCTGCGAGTGTGCGGCGAGCACCTCGTCGACCGGCCCGAACGCGACCCGCCGGCCCAGCGAGATGATGGTGACCGAGTCGCAGATGAGCTGGATCTCGCCGAGGATGTGGCTGGAGAGCACCACGGTCATCCCGGCGGCGGCGAGGTCCCGCATGAGGCTGCGCATCTCCCGGATGCCGCCCGGGTCGAGACCGTTGGCCGGCTCGTCCAGGATCAGCAGCTTCGGGTTCTTCAGCAGCGCGGAGGCGACCGCGAGCCGCTGCTTCATGCCGAGCGAGTAGGTCTTCACCCGCTCCCCGGCCCGGTCGCGCAGCCCGACCAGCTCCAACACCTCGTCGACCCGCTGCCGAGGCAGCTCGCCGGCCTGGGCGAGCAGCCCGAGGGTGTCCCGGGCGGAGAAGTGCGGGAAGAACTGCGGGCTCTCCACGATGGCCCCGACCTGACCGGCGACCGCGGGCAGCGCCTGCGGCAGCTCCTGGCCGAGGATGGCCATCCGGCCCCCGTTGGGCCGGATCAGCCCGAGCAGCGTCCGCAGGGTGGTGGTCTTGCCCGAGCCGTTCGGGCCGAGGAAGCCGTGCACCTGGCCGGCCTCGACCCGCATGTCGAAGCCGTCGAGCGCGTGGCGGACCCCGCGTTTCCGGCTCCGGTACGTCTTGCGGAGACCCTCGATCTCCAGGACAGCCGACAAGCTGACCTCCCCCGATAAGTAGGTGACAGCTCGACACCATACGCGGTATGCAGGCGGAGACAATACCCGGTATGCATCGGGGTTTTCCCGGATTCGGAATCAGACGCGCCGGCGAGCAGCGTCCGGCGCAGAGGAGGGCGGCGTCAGGCGCAGACGACGTGCACGCCCGCGTCGCGGAACGCCTGCACCACGGCGGGGGACGCGCCGGAGTCGGTCACCAGCGTCTCCACCCGGTCCACCGGGCAGATCCGGGCGAAGGCGTGTCCGCCCAGCTTGGACGAGTCGGCGATGACCACGACCCGCTTGGCCCGGGCCACCATGAGGCTGTTCATGGCCGCCTCGCCCTCGTGGTGGGCGGCGGCGCCGAGCTGCGGGTCGATGGCGTCCACGCCGAGCAGGGCCACGTCCAGCGTCACCTCGCGCAGCAGCGCCCCGCCCAGCGGGCCGACCAGCTCGAACGACTTGGGCCGGACCACGCCGCCGGCCACCACCACCTTCATCCGCGAGCGCACCAACAGCTCGTTTGCGATGTTCAGGGCGTTGGTGACCACGGTGAGCTGGGCGCCCTCGGCGCTGGTGTTCAGGTCGGGGCGGACGGCCAGCGCCCGGGCCACCTCGGTGCTGGTGGTGCCCCCGTTCAGGCCGACCACGGTGCCCGGGGAGACCAGTGCGGCGGCGGCCGCGCCGATCCGCTGCTTCTCGGCCGAGTGCTTGGCCGTCTTGTAGCGCAGCGGCAGGTCGTAGGAAACGCCGTTGGCGACCGCGCCGCCCCGGGTCCGCGTGATCATCTGCTGCTGGGCGAGCTGGTCGAAGTCACGCCGGATGGTGGCCTGGGAGACGTCCAGGCGCTCGGCCGCCTCCTCGACGCTGACCCGGCCGCTGTCGGTCAGCATCTCGAGCAGCGCGTTCCATCGGGCGTAGCGGTCCACGCGGGGCCTCCACTGACTCTGCACGAACGGTGATTGATTGCGTGCACAGTAGTGCGCGAAACTGGCGAGACGCAAAACCCTGTCCTGCGCGATCTGGGAGCCGGTTGCCACGGCCACCCCGAATCGCGCAGAATGACGCGCGAAAAGCGGCCGTATCGCGCCGTATTGCGCAGGGTCGACCCTTGGCGAGGAGTTGTCATGGCGTACGTGCACGCGGAGATCGCGAGCCAGCCCGACTGCTGGCGGGAGGCGGCCCGGCTCGCCCCGACCGTCGCCGACCGCCTGCCGCGCCCCGGCGAACGGGTCGCCGTCGTCGGGTGCGGGACGTCGTGGTTCATGGCGGCGGCGTACGCCGGGCTGCGCGAGCGCGCCGGCCAGGGCGAGACCGACGCCTTCCAGGCCAGCGAGTTCCCCGCCGGCCGCCGCTACGACCGGCTCATCGCGATCACCCGCTCCGGCACCACCACCGAGGTGCTGGACCTGCTCGCCGCGCTGCGCGGCCAGGTCCCCACCACGGCGCTGGTCGGCGACCCGGCCTCGCCGGCCGTCGAGCTGGCCGACGCTGCGGTGCCCCTGCCCTTCGCCGACGAGCGCTCGGTGGTGCAGACCCGCTTCGCCACCACCGCGCTCGCGCTGCTCCGCGCCCACCTCGGCGAGGACCTGGGCCGGCTGGCCGCCGACGCCGAGGTCGCCGTCCGGGCCCCGCTGCCGATCGACCCGGCCACCATCGAGCAGGTCACCTTCCTCGGCCGCGGCTGGACCGTCGGGCTGGCCCAGGAGGCCGCGCTGAAGTGCCGCGAGGCGGCCACCTTCTGGGCCGAGGCGTACCCGGCCATGGACTACCGGCACGGCCCCATCTCGATCGCCGCGCCCGGTCGGCTGGTCTGGGCGTTCGGCGGGATCCCGGAGGGGCTGCCGGAGGACGTGGCCGCCACCGGCGCCGCCTTCGTGCACAGCCGCACGCACGGCTGCCACACGGTGCTCACGAGCTGGGCGGCCGGCCGCAACCCGGTCGACCCGATGGCCGACCTCATCCTCGCCCAGCGCTTCGCCGTCGCGCTGGCCACCAGCCGCGGTCTCGACCCCGACGCGCCCCGGCACCTGACCCGCTCCGTGGTGCTCGCATGACCCCAGGCGGCGAGGTCGTCGTCGCGCTGGACGTGGGCGGCACCGGGATGAAGTGCGCCCTGGTCCGCCCGGACGGCGCCACCGTGCACGCCGAGCGGCACGCCACCGACGCGGCGCGCGGCCCGGAAGCGGTGGTCGGCACGATCCTCGACGTGGCCGAGGGGCTGGCCGGCAAGGCCCGCGCCGACGGCCTCACCCCGGTGGCCTGCGGCATCGCCGTGCCCGGGGTGGTCGACGAGGCCCGCGGCGTCGCCGTCTGGTCGGCGAACGTGGGCTTCCGGGACGTACCCCTGCGGGAGCTGGCCCGGGCGCGGCTCGGCCTGCCCACGGCGCTCGGCCACGACGTGCGGGTGGGCGGCCTGGCCGAGGCCCGGCTCGGCGCCGGGCGGGACGCCGGCCACGTGCTCTTCGTCGCGATCGGCACCGGCATCGCCGCTGCCCACGTGGTCGACGGGTCGGCCGCCGTCGGCGCGCACGGCGCCGCCGGGGAGATCGGCCACATCCTGGTACGCCCCGACGGCCCGCGCTGCGGCTGCGGCCGCGCCGGCTGCCTGGAGACGGTCGCCTCGGCCTCGGCCATCGGCCGCCGGTACGCGGAACTGTCCGGCGCCCCGGCGACCGCCGCCGAGGTGGCCGACCGGGCCGCGGCCGGTGAGCCGCTGGCCGGCCGGGTCTGGCGGGAGGCGGTCGAGGCGCTCGCCGACGGTCTGGCCACCGGGCAGGCGCTCTTCGACGTGGCGACCATCGTGATCGGTGGCGGGCTGGCCCAGGCCGGCCCGCGGCTGTTCGACCCGCTGCGCACGGCGCTGCGCGAGCGCCTGACCTTCCACCGGGAGCCGCGCCTGGTCGCCGCGGCCCTCGGCGACGAGGCCGGCTGCCTCGGCGCCGCCCTGCTGGCCCTGGACACCCTGGCGAAGGAGAGCCGATGACCCTGCGCGTGACCGGCAAGGTGGTGACCCCGGCCGGCGTGATCCGGCAGGGTTGCATCGAGATCGTGGGCGACCGGATCCGGGCCGTCGCCGAGTATCCGACGGTGCGCGACGGGCACTGGATCGTGCCGGGCTTCGTGGACATGCACACCCACGGCGGGGGCGGGCACACCTTCACCACCGGCGACGCGGAGTCGGCCCGGCAGGCCGCCGACTTCCACCTCGGGCACGGCACCACCACGCTGCTGGCCAGCCTGGTCAGCTCGCCGTTCGCGCTGATGCGCGAGGCCACTGCGGCCTACCGGCCGCTGGTCGAGTCCGGTGTGCTGGCCGGCGTCCACTTCGAGGGGCCCTACCTTTCGGCGGCCCGGTGCGGCGCGCAGAACCCGGAGTTCCTCCGCGATCCGTCGACCGAGGAGCTGGCCGAGCTGATCGAGCTGGGCGGGGGCGCGGTCCGGATGGTCACCCTGGCCCCCGAGCGGGACGGCGCGCTGGAGGCGATCAAGCTGCTGGTCGGGCGGGGCGTGGTGGCGGCGGTCGGGCACACCGACGCCACCTGGGCGCAGACCCGGGCGGCCGTGGCGGCCGGTGCCAGCGTCGGCACCCACCTGTTCAACGGGATGCGCCCGGTGCACCACCGCGAGCCGGGGCCGGTGGTGGCCCTGCTGGACGCCCCGAACGTGGTCTGCGAGCTGGTCGCCGACGGGGTGCACCTGCACGACGGCATGCTCGGCTTCGCCACCTCGGTGGCCGGCCCGGAGCGGGCCGCCCTGATCACCGACGCGATGGCCGCCGCCGGCATGCCCGACGGCGAGTACGAGCTGGGCGGCCAGGCCGTCACGGTGGCCGACGGGGTGGCCCGGCTCAGCCGGGACGGCGCGATCGCCGGCAGCACGCTGACCATGGACGCCGCGCTGCGGCACGCCGTCGACGCGGGGATCGCCCTGTCGGACGCCTGCCGGATGGTCGCCACCACCCCGGCCCGGGCCATCGGCCTGGGCGACCGGGTCGGCGCGCTCCAGACCGGCCTCCGGGCCGACCTGGTCGTGCTCGACGACGACCTCAACGTGGTCCGGGTGATGCGCGCCGGCGCCTGGGTGGAGTGACGCCGCCGGCGCCCAGCCGCGAGATCGCCCGGGCGGACCACCGGTCAGCCGCGGTTGAGCAGCGCCCGGCCCAGCGGGGTGAGCGTGTGGTGCACCGCGTTGCGGTCGCGGGCACTGGTGACCAGGCCCGAGGAGCGCAGCACGGTCAGGTGCCTGCTCGCCGACGGGACGCTGATGTCGAGCCGGTGGGCGACCTCCGACGTGGTCCCGCCCTCGGCGGCCAGCAGGAGGACGGCGGCCCGGGTACCGCCCAGCAGGGCCGCCAGGGAGCCGGCCGCGACCGCCGTCGACACCACCCGGGCGTGCGGATGGATGGCGTAGACCAGCACCGGCGGCAGCAGCGGATCGGCGAGCACCATCGGCTTGTCCTGCCGCTTGAAGTAGCACGGCACGAGCAGCAACCCCCGCCCGTCCAGGTGGAGGTCCCGCTCGGCGATGTAGCCGCTGATCGTCAGCGTGCGGCCGTCGAACCTGACGGTCGGGTGCAGGTCGTTGAGCAGCGCCGACAGGCCCTGGTTCAGCAGCCGCCGCGACCGCACCGCCCGGTCGGCGTCGAACGCGGAGTGGATCGCGTGCCACAGGGGCAGGATGGCGAGCCGGTGGTAGAGCTGGAGACCCGCCCCGAGCTGGCGCAGGGCGGTCACCTCGCCGGCCGCCAGATCCGCGACGGCCGGTGACCGCCGTCCCCCCGTCGACCGGAGCGTCGCCAGGTCGGCCGCGAGCCTGGCCCTGGGTGTGCGCAACAGGGCGTCCAGTCCCGGCTCGAACCCGCCGGTCGCCTCGATGGGGGTGAGGAAGTCCGGGAAGTAGCCCACCGGCGGATTGATCGACAGCGGCAACGCCACCTCGGCCCGGTGACCGTGCCGCTGGTGCAGCAACCCGAACGTGCGATGCCGCCAGCCGGCCAGCAGCGGATCCGGGCACCGGACCCGCAGCCAGTGCATGCTCAGCATGCTCTCCCACAGCGGGTCGGGCGCACGGGCGATCCGGGTGCGGGCCAGGTCGGCAGCGGTGAAGTGGATCCGAAGCATGACGGTCCCCGGGTCGGCTGGACGTGCGTCCAGTCTGACGATCGGCCCGCCGTCGCGGATCCGCCGACCGGATCACCGATCAGGGTGTTTTCCGTTGGGGGCAAAGACATTGCGGGCCACGACCGCCCGCCCGCAAGATCGACGGCTATGAAGACGTTCCTGCGTACCACAGTGGTCGGAGGCGTGTTCCTCGCCGTCCTGTCCCTGCTCGCGCCGACCGCCTACGCCGCGCTGCCCACGCTGAAGACGGGCGACTACCTTCAGCGGCGATTCCTGGAGAACCAGCCGCCGGGAACCGGCCGCCTCTGGGTGAAGAACTCCAGCGGTCAGATCCTCGGCTCGTACGAGCTGTGGGCCGAGGTCGGCACCCCGCGCACCATGCGCATGACCCAACTCTGCGTCCACGACGAGCTCGCCAACGGCCGCGGCGTCGTGCTCCGGCTGATGGTCAAGTACGGCAGCAACTCCAGCAAGGATCTCGGCTACTTCAAGGGCCGCGCCGACTGCTACTTCGGCGTCCAGGTCACCGCGCCCTCCGACATCTGGGCCCTCGACGTCGACCACGGCGAGGACTGGTCCGGCACCCCCTACCGGTACGCCGGACACTACGACCGCTTCGGCCTCTGGACACCCACCACCGACCTGTGGCCGTCGTTCGACTGAGCCGACCGGAACGGGGGGGGTGCAACGGTCGAAGCGATGGTCGACCACGTTGCGCCTGCGGTGATGGGTCACCTCGTCGAAGGACGGGGTGACCCACCCGCCGGCGGCCCGGACGGCTAGCCGGCGGTCGACACCTCGACGCCGAGCACCGCCTGCTCGTCCGGGCGGTGCACCAGCACGTCCGCCAGGTAGGACTGCACCGCCTGGCGCATCCCCACGTCCCGCCCGGCCCGCTCGGAGAGCAGCCACTTGTGCTCGATGATCTGGGCGAACAGCTCCTGCGGCTCCAGCTTGCGGCGCAGGTGCCCCGGCACGGCCCGGACCACCGGCTCGAACACCTCGGTCAACC
Organism: Micromonospora sp. NPDC004540; assembly: GCF_040610095.1. Taxonomy (NCBI): domain Bacteria; kingdom Bacillati; phylum Actinomycetota; class Actinomycetes; order Micromonosporales; family Micromonosporaceae; genus Micromonospora; species Micromonospora sp. NPDC004540. Next base: position 82,948 of record NZ_JBEXLR010000014.1, on the reverse strand, counting down.
AGCGGTGCGCGGCCTGCTGCTCGTCGGTCAGGTCGCTCTCCACCCGGTACGCGTCCAGGTCGTTGAGGAGCTTGCGGGCCTGGTTCTCCTCGGCGTCCAGGCCGGTGAGGCGGATCAGCCGCCGGGTGTGGTAGCCGGCGTCGACCACCTTGGGCCGCACCAGGTAGCGCCCGTTGTCGACCGTCGACATGGCCACCTCGGCGACGTCGAAGCCCAGTTCGTTGAGGCGGCGGATCCGGCCCTCGATGTCGTGCCGGGCCTCCCGCTCAATCTGCTGCTCGTAGGTGATCTCGTGCCAGAGCCGCTCGTAGCGCTGCACGACCTGCTCGCAGACCACCTCGGGGTCGATCGACTCGTGCAGGAGGCCGGCCGCCTGGAGGTCGAGGGCCTCGCCGAAGATGTTGACCCGGGCGATCTCCAGGTCCTCGCCGCGCTGGCCGTTGGAGAGCGACGGGCGCAGCGCGCCGGTCTCGGCGTCGACCAGGTAGGCGGCGAAGGCGCCCGCGTCCCGCCGGAACAGCGTGTTGGAGAGCGAGCAGTCGCCCCAGAAGAAGCCGGTCAGGTGCATCCGGACCAGCAGCACCGCCAGCGCGTCGAGCAGCCGGTTCATGGTCTCCGGCCGCAGCGTCCGGGAGAACAGCGCCCGGTAGGGCAGGGAGAACTGGAGGTGCCGGGTGATCAGCACCGGATCGAGCGGCTCGCCGTCGTCGGTCTGCCGGTCGGCCACGATCGCGATCGCCTCGACCGAGGGGAAGTCGATCCGCTCCAGCGCCCGGAGCAGGTCGTACTCCCGTTCGGCGACCCGCTCGCCGGTCTCCTTGACCGCGTAGACGTAGTCGCCGAGCCGGACGAAACGCACGATGTGCCGCGAGATGCCCTGCGGCAGCGCCACCAGGTGTTCGGCAGGCCACTCCTCCAGCGGGGTCGACCAGGGAAGGTCGAGCAGCGCCGGGTCGACGAGGGCCGAGGTGATCCGCACGGCCACAAGTGTGACCGCTCACCCGGCGGAACGCTTCCCTTCGTGGGCCGGCACACAGCCGCCGACGCCCGCGCCGGTCCCGCGCCGCGGGCGGCCGGTAGCGTGGTCGCGTGCGGGAGACCACAGGGGTACGCCGGACGCCTCGGCTCCGGCCCGTCCGGCCGGCCGGCTGGTGGTGGGACGGGCTGCTGCTCGCCGCCCTCGTGGCGCTCACCGTGGCGCTGGCCGAGGGGCACCTCTTCGGGCTCGACCGGGCCGTCGCCGACTGGTCCGCCGCACACCGCCCGACCGCCGCCCGGTGGGCCGCCATGGCGCTCAACCTGCTCGGCCAGGGCACCCCGCTGACCCTGCTCGCGGCCGGGCTCGGCGTGCTGCTGGCGGTCCGGCTCCGCTCGGTCCGCCCGGTGCTGCCGCCGGTGACCGCGTTCGTGCTCACCTACCTGACCATCGGGCCGTTGAAGGTGTGGACGGCACGGCCCGCGCCGAGCGCGAGCCTGAAGGAGCCGTTCCTGGCGCCCGAGCAGACCCTGCCGCTGTTCCAGCACGACCTGCCGGTGCGCTTCGCCCAGTCGTACCCGTCGGGGCACGTGGCCAACGCGATCGTCTGGTACGGCGTGCTCGCCCTGCTGCTGGCCCCGCTGCTGCGGACCTTCGGCCGGACCCTCCCGCCCCGGCTGGTCACCGCGGTCCGGGTGGTGCCGCCGCTGGTGGTCTTCAGCACCACCTGCTACCTCGGCTGGCACTGGCTGACCGACTCGGTCGCCGGGCTGCTGCTCGGCCTGCTGCTGGACCGGCTGCTGCACCGGGTGCCCTGGGACGACGTGCCGTTGCCGGGACGGTTGCGGAACTGGGACCGGCCGTTCACCTCGTACCCCTAGGGTCCGTGCGATGGAGCAACTGGCGCGCCGGCTGGGCGTACCCGACGCGGTCGTCATCGGGCTGGGGTCGATGCTCGGCGCAGGCGTCTTCGTGGTCTTCGCACCCGCCGCGGCGGCGGCCGGCGGCGCCGGCCTGCTGGTCGCGCTGGCCGTCGCCGGCTTCATCGCCTTCTGCAACGCGACCAGCTCGGCCCGGCTCGCGGCCCGCTACCCGGAGTCCGGCGGCACCTACGTCTACGGCCGGGAGCGGCTGCACCCGTTCGCCGGGTTCCTCGCCGGCTGGGGGTTCGTGATCGGCAAGACCGCGAGCTGCGCGGCCATGGCGCTGACCATCGGGGCCTACCTCTGGCCGGGGCGGGCGCGGCTCGTCGCGGTCCTCGCGGTGGTGGCGGTGACCGCCGTGAACCTGCGCGGTGTCGGCAAGACCGCGGCCGCCACCCGGGTGCTGGTCGGCGTGGTGCTCACCGTGCTCGCCGTGGTGGCGGTGACCGGCGCGCCGCACGTCGCGCCCGACCGGCTGGCCGGCTTCGCCGACACCGGGGTCCGGGGCGTGCTGACCGCCGCCGGCCTGCTCTTCTTCGCCTTCGCCGGCTACGCCCGGATCGCCACCCTCGGTGAGGAGGTCCGTGATCCGGAGCGCACGATTCCCCGCGCGGTGCCGCTGGCGCTCGGCGTGGTGCTGGCGATCTACCTGGTGCTGGCCGTGGTCGCGGTCGGGGTGCTGGGCGAGCCGCGGCTGGCCGGCTCGAGCGCGCCGCTGGCCGAGGTGGTGACCGCCGCCGGGCTGCCCGGCCTGGCCTGGCTGGTGCGGGCCGGGGCGACCGTGGCGGTGGCCGGGGTGCTGCTCTCCCTGCTGGCCGGGGTCGGCCGGACCACGCTGGCGATGGCCCGCCGCCGGGACCTGCCGGGCGCACTGGCCGCCGTGCACCCGCGCTACCGGGTGCCGCACCGCGCCGAGCTGGCCGTGGCCGCCGTGGTGATCGTCGTGGTGTCCCTGGCCGACGTCCGGGGCGCGATCGGCTTCTCCAGCTGCACGGTGCTGGTCTACTACGCGATCGCCAACGCCTCGGCGCTCACCCTGGGCCGGGATCCGGCCCGGAGGCTGCCGGTGCAACTGCTCGCCGCGCTGGGGCTGGTCGGCTGCCTGCTGCTCGCGGTCAACCTGCCGGTCGCCAGCGTGCTCGCCGGCTTCGGCGTGCTCGCCCTCGGCGCCGCCTGGTACGCCCTCCGCCAAAAGATCGCCGCCGCCTGAGCCATCGTCGAGGCCGAGGGCACGCTCGCCGGCCCTCAGCTCAATGTCCCGCCTCGGACTCGCCGACCAGCGCCTTCGGCGCTTGCAGCTTGCCGCCGATGACCTGCATGAGCGCATCGAAAGCCGCGCCGCAACGTGGCGCTGCCTGCCGCGCCTGCCCGGCGGTGGGCGCGTTGGAGATCTCCAACGCCGAACTGACGAACTCGTTCACGCTCTCCTCCAGGTCACCGTCGAGAAGGCGACTGACACCGAGCATCTGGGCGGCTCGCAGCCGGAGTTCCTCCCTCTGGACGGTTGTCCCGCCGGTCCAGGCGTCAGGTTTTGAGATGGCGAGGGTCACCGCGAATCCCATCAGACTGTTCGCCTGGTCCACGAATGCTTCCAGCCTCCTGATTGCGCGGGCCTTGTCCTCCTCCCGCCCCTTGATCTCCGCCTCGACCCGGGAGCGCTTGTCCTGGGCGTTGGCCGCCAGTCTGGCTCCCGTTACGGCTCCCCCGAACCCCACGGCCGCCCCGAGCAACGTCCCCAACAGCGCCATGACGTCCTTGGCGCCGACCGTGGAGGCGGATGTTACCGGCGACGGCACGATTATCTGGACGGGGACAGCGCCGGCCGGGGAGGCAACGCTCGGTGCAGGCGTGGGAGCGGGCGCCGGAGCGCCTGTCACAGCGGATGCGGAGCCGGCCAGGGCCAGAACGACATATCCACTTGCCACCCCCGCAGCCAGGCCGGTGAGGATCACCCTTCTGGCCGCCTCAGGCATTGCTTCGCCCGCGGGCCAGCCTGAGAAAATCCTCAAGATCGGAAAAGGCGCTCCGGGCACACCACAATTCGACGTCCAAATAGCCGCTGCCGGACCGGGACATGCGCGCCAGCGCGTCGCTGAGGCGCAGGACGAAGGCGGCGGGTGTTTTGAACGAAGCCGGTTTGACCCGTGCGTCGGTCAGGCACTGGGAGATCGCAGCCACAGCATCCACGTCATCGGGAAAACACGTGTGAACACAACCGTGAAGCTCCGCCAGCGTGTCAGCCATCCATGACTCCGTCTGCTCGAGGTGCAGTCTCGAGAGATGCAACGCGAGCCCTCGAAGGGTGAAGGTGATCTTCTCGCTGGTGAGCCGGTTCGCGCGATAGTTGTCCGAGAGGGCCGCAATCCGCAGCACTGCGGCCTCCAGCTCATCGCCGGCCAGACTGGCCGTGATCGCAAATTCATTGAGCGCCGTCCTGGAATTCTTGTTCCAGTCCTGCCACTTCTCCTTGTCGAGCAACTGGCCTGCGATCGGCGTCCAGACAGTTGTCACCGCCTTCGTCGCCTGCTTCTCCAGGCGCAGACACTCCGACAGCGACATGTGGTTCGCCAGCGTACTTCCTCGCAGTTCACGTGCGTGTCTCGCGAGAGCGATGCCGAGGCGCCGGGCCCTCGGGGCCAAACCTTCGGGCACCCTGGCCTTGTACAGTTCACGGCCGAGTCCGAAGACCTGACCGTACCCGTCTCGCAGCTTGGCACCCTCCGCCCCCTTCGCGATCACTGCGAGGAGGTGGCAGGCGGCGGATTCGACGGCGAAGCTACTGTTGGCGGACATGGCGACTTCGAAGATCGCTTCTGAAACCATCGGGTGTCGGGATCTCAGAGTGTCATCGCTGTAGTTGGCGACCGCCTCCTCGCCCAGCCTGTTCGCTACCTGAGTGCGGAAGTTGAGCTCGTCGACGTCACAAAAACCCGCGATGACCTCACTAGGGATCCCATCCGCTCCGGCCACGTCCGCGACGGCAAGAACAATCACCACGTCGGCGAGGGTCATGTCACCAGGTGTGTCGTCCCGGGACAGCGATTCCAACAGGGTCACCAAATGAGCCCGCAACTCCTCGGGCGTGTAGCGGATAGCGAGCAGTCCGCCGAGGAGCGCACCGTGCTGAGAGTCGGCGCTCCTGCTCGCATCGCTGAGCCACTTGGCCGCTTCACCGTCGCTCAAGCCTTGGATCGCGTCAGGGCAGCTCGATTCGAGGGTGCGCCAGCTTTGAACGATCTTCCTCGCGTCCGTTTCGGACACTCGCCCGAAGGGATGTTTCGTGCAAACAATGGGGCCCATGGTTTTCCAGGACTCGGCCGGATTCAGCTTGAAGCCCAGTTCCCGGGTCCGCCGGGTCCAGTCAGTGTCACGGGTCGCCAGAAGCAGCTGCAGCTCGCTTGACGAAGGAACACCACCGTCCGAGATCAGCTCGTGCAGCTGGTCGAGAATCAGATGCGCGTTGTCCGATGCAATGACTGTGCCAGGGCCGCAGGCGCGTGCAATGTCGACGACCTTCTGGTCAAGCACCGCATCACGGTGCTGGCGCCACAGGATTGTTCGGGAATCTTCGAGAGCGAGCACCGCAGCGGCCTGCCGAAGCGCCGTTGACTTCCCTTCGCCGGTCGGCCCCATGAGAAGTTCTATGCCGGCCTTCTTCTCCCTCATCCTCCTGCGGGTTCTATCCAGGAGCGACTGGGCAATCTGGATGCGCGGGAGCCGTGGGTTGACGACCGCCTCCCAGTACGGTTCGCCCCCATTGAAGAAGTTTGTAAGGTCTTCGTCGGGGCTCATAGCTGAGAAGAATGCCGGCTGCAGAACCACCCATCCGCTGGGCGCCTCCGGAACGTCAGACGATGCGAGGATGCGTTCGACGCTTAACTCTTCCCTGCCCGCCATGTACACAGTGTATTCGTGCTCCGTAAGGACCGACTTTCGCCGGTGGATCACTCCGGTTGCCTCTGCAGGGGCGCGCCGGCGGACTCCGGCGGCACGGGCGTGGTCTCCCGGAGCAGGGCGGTGAGCCCGGCCCGCCGGGCCACCACGGTCAGCCGGTCGCCCGCATGGATCACCATCCGGGGGTCGGTGGACCAGTCCGTCTTCTGCCCGGCGCGGGTGTAGGCCAGCAGGCGCACCTCGCCGGGGCGGGCCACCGCGGCGAGCGGCCGCCCGTCGAGCGGGGAGCCGGCCACCACCGGCACCTCGGTGACCAGCAGCGCGTGCCGGTCGACCGGGATGGTGGCGATGACCGCGCGGTCCAGCATGGCCGCCGCGAAGGCCGGGGCGGCAAGGTAGGACACGCTGCGCGAGATGCCGATGCCGAACGCCTGCTGGATCCGCTCGGCGAAGTCGCCGTCGAACAGGCGCAGCACCACCCGCAGGTCGGGGTCGAGCGAGCGGGCGTTGAGCGCGGCGCGGAGGTTGATCCCGTCGTCGGTGGAGACCACCACCAGCGCCTGGCTGGTGTCGACGGAGGCGGCCCGCAGGGTCTCCTCCTGGCCGGCGTCACCGACGATCAACGGCACGCCGAGCCGGTGCGCCAACGGTGCCCCGCGCGCGTCCGGGTTCTTGTCGATGGCCACCACCTCGACCCCGAAGTCGTGCAGCTGGGCCATCACCCGGGTGCCGATGTTGCCCAGCCCGACCACCACCACGTGCCCGGACCGGTCGGGCTGGATCCGGCCGGCGTGCAGGGCGAGCCGGGCGTTGACGATGCCGTCGACCACGGCGGCCGTGATCAGCGGGATCAGCGCCAGCCCGGCCAGGTTGAGCACCACCTGCATGATCTGGGCAGCAACCGGCTTGCCGAGATCCGGATCCTCCCCGCTCAGCGTGGTGACCAGGGTGAGGTAGAGCGCGTCGGACCAGTTGACCCCGGCGGCCCGGGCGTTGAGCCAGCCGAGCACGGCGATCACCGCGAGCAGCACCAGCACGGCCACGCCGATCTTGCGGGTGGCGAAGCTGCGGACCGCGCGGAGCAGCACCGCCACCGGCTGCCGGCGCCGGCGGGCCCGGACCAGCCGGCGGGCGGCCAGCTCGGTGCCGGGCGGCCGTCCGGTCGCCTCGGCCAGCACCACGTCGGCGGAGGCCTCGTCGGCCGGCAGCACCCGGACCAGCTCCGGGTCGGTGGTGACGGCCAGCCCGCTGACCACGTCCTGTGGTTGCACGTCGCCGCGGCGGGCCACGTAGAGGGTGCGGCCGGCGTGCCGGAAGTGGGTGGGGGCCAGCTCGCCGAGGGCGGCGGCCACGAAGGCGGGGGCGGAGATCGAGGCGTCGGAAAGCACCGCCGAGTCGGGGAAGAGCTGCCGCACGCCGTTGGCCAGGCTGGTGTTGAACATGCGGACCACCAGGCGCAGCCGGGGCTCGACCTCCTGGGCGCAGAGCGCGGCGTGCATGTTGCCCACGTCGTCCTGGTGCAGCAGGGCCAGCCCGTCCGCCCCGGACAGCCCGGCCCGACGGAACGTGGCCTCGTCGAGCCGATCCGCCCGGACGACCTGGACGCCTGGAATGTCCCGCCCGTCCGGCCCCTCCGAGCGGCGGCGCTCGGGCACGACCAGGGTCACCCGGACCCGGCCGGCGGGCGGGTCGGTGGCGAGCAGCGCCCGGACCACCCAGTAGGCCAGCGGGTCCGAGCCGCAGACCACGTAGTGCGGGCGGACGTCGCCGTTCATCTTCAGCCGCCATCCGGTCGCCCGGCGCGCGCGATCGCGGAGGGGCTCGGCCATGCCCGGATCGTAGTCAGTCGCTCGCGGTGCGCGCAGCCCCCTCGATCATGAACGCATGGTGCCGGCCAGTACGGGTAGAGCACCCGCATGCAGACGTTCCTGCCGTATCCGGACTTCCTGGGCAGCGCCCGGACGCTGGACCAGAAGCGGCTGGGCAAGCAGCGGGTGGAGACCATCCAGGTGCTGCGCGGGCTGACCCGGCCGGACTACGGCTGGCGCAACCACCCGGCAGTGAAGATGTGGGCCGGCTACGAGGAGGCGCTGACCCGGTACGGCCTGGACATGTGCGCGGTGTGGTGCGAGCCGGGGCGGGCCGACACCTGCGCGGCCACCATGGCCACCGACCTCGCCTCGGCCTGCGGCATCACCCTCATCCGCAGCCAGGCGGAGCTGGCCGAGGCCGGCGAGCTGCCGCCCTGGCTGGGCCGGGAGGACCTGCACCGCAGCCACCGGTCGTCGCTCCTGCGCAAGGACCCGGCGCACTACGGCCCGCAGTTCGACGGCGTCCCGCCCGACCTGGAGTACGTCTGGCCGGCGTCGGACCGGCCGCGCCGCTGCCTGCTGCCGCCGGAGGCGTGAGCCGGCACACTGGAGGCTCCCGTCGGGCGGAGGTGCGCGTGGCACTGTCGCGAGTGGTCGGCCGGCTCCTCGGCGTACGCCAGCACCTCGTGGACCCCGGCGGCGGTGGTGCCCCGCGCGTGCCGCGGCCGGTGCGGGCGGTGGTGGTCGGCGGGGGCATCGCGGGCATGTCGGCGGCCGTGGTGCTGGTCGAACGCGGCGTCGAGGTGACCGTGCTGGAGGCGGCGCCGCACCTGGGCGGCCGGCTCGGGGCCTGGCCGGAGGAACTGCCGGACGGCGTGCAGCGCAACGAGCACGGCTTCCACGCCTTCTTCCGGCAGTACTGGAACTGGCGGAACATCCTGCGCCGGGCCGACCCGACCCTGGCCTTCCTCAAGCCGGTCCCCGCCTATCCGATCCTCTCCGCCGAGTGGCCGGCCGAGGAGTTCGGCAGGCTGCCGCCCGCGCCACCGGCCAACCTGCTCGCGCTGCTGCTGCGCAGCCCCAGCCTGAGCCTGGCCGACCTACGGGCGATGGACCGGGACGCGGCGCTGCCGCTGCTCACCTACGACCCGGTGCGCACCTACGCGGAGTTCGACACCCGGACCGCCGACGAGCTGCTCACCTCGCTGCGGCTGCCGGACCGGGCCCGGGCCATGCTCTTCGAGGTCTTCTCGCACTCGTTCTTCAATCACGAGGCTGAGATGTCGGCCGCCGAGATGATCGCCCAGTTCCACTTCTATCTGCTCGGCAACCCGGAGGGACTGGCCTTCGACTGCCCGGACCGCGACTACGCCACGGCGATCTGGGAGCCGCTCACCCGGCACGTCGAGCGACACGGCGCCCGGCTGCGCACCGGCACGGCCGCCACCCGGCTGGACCGGACGCCGGACGGCTGGCGGGTGACCACTGCCGCCGGCGACGCCCACGAGGCCGGGCACGTGGTGCTCGCCGTGGACCCGCCCGCGCTCGCCGCGCTGGTCGCCGCCTCCCCCGGCCTGCTCGCGGCGGCGCCCGAGTTGGTGGCGCGGATGCCCGCGTTCGGCCGGCCCGGCCCCCCGTACGCGGTGGCGCGCTACTGGATGACCGGCGACGTGCACCCGGACCGCGCGGTGTTCAGCGGGGTGTCCCGGCAGCCCACCCTGGACTCGGTGACCCTCTACCACCGGCTGGAGGACGAGCCACGGCGCTGGGCGCAGCGGACCGGCGGCGCGGTGGTCGAGCTGCACGCGTACGCCTGCGAGCCGGACGTGCCGGCCGAGGAGCTGGCCGAGCGGATGCGGGTGGAGCTGGCCGCGCTCTGGCCCGAGGCGGCCGCCCTACGGGTGCGCGAGCTGCGCGCCCGGGTCGAGGCGCAGGCCCCCGCGTTCACCCCGGGCAGCCACGCGGGGCGGCCCGGGGTGCGCACCGACGCGGCCGGCCTCTACCTGGCCGGCGACGGCATCCGCACCGCGTTCCCGAGCGCGCTGATGGAACGGTCGGCGGCGACCGGGATCCTGGCCGCCAACCACATCCTGCGGGCGGAGGGGGCGGCGGCCGAGCCGGTCCGCTCGGTCCGCCCGCGCGGCCTGCTGGCCGCCCGGCGCTGAGCCGAGGGCGGCAACGGAATCGAAATGCGTTGCCCGCCTTTCCGGCATGGATCTACCGTGAGCGCGCAAGGTCAACCACCGCTCCGGGAGCCGTCGATGTCGCTGCGACACGCCACCACGATGCCGTCGTGGCTGCCTAGCGACGGTTGCCGAGCCGAAGGTCCCCGCGCCGGGTGGCCCGACTGACGCGTCTGCGCGTCCACGTCGTCGCCGCCCGGTCCTGTGGACCGGGCGGCTTTTTGCTGCCGTACCCACCGATCGTGAAGGGAGAGCCCGGTGGACGCCGTCCTCGTCATCAACGCCGACCTCGGCCCGCTGCACCGGGTCACCGTCCAGCACGCGATCCGGATGCTCTGCCGGCGGGTCGCCGAGATACACGAGGCCGAGCCGGACCAGGTCATCGGGATCTTCCCGATGCCACGGGTGGTCCGCCTCGTCCGGTACGTGGTGACCCGCTGGCGGTTCAGCGCCGGCCCGGCCTGGTCCCGGGGCGGGGTGCTGCGCCGCGACAGCCGGCGGTGCGCCTACTGCGACGGCCCGGCCAGCACGATCGACCACATCCTGCCCCGCTCGCGCGGTGGCCGGAACACCTGGGGGAACACCACCGCCGCCTGCTACGAGTGCAACCAGCGCAAGGGCGACCGGACCCCGGCCGAGGCGGGCATGCCGCTGCGGCGGGAGCCGGTGACGCCGGGCTGGGCGTCGCTGGCGCGGTGACCGACGGCCGGCGGGCACAGGGGGTCGCGTCGGAGGCACGCCTCCGGCGCGGCGCCCGCCGGTCCCGGGATCCTCAGTCGAGCTGCCGGGCGAGCCCGTCGAGCAGGAGGGCCAGCCCGCCGCCGAACTCCTCGTCGGGTCCGACGCCGCGTGCGTCCCGCGCGGTCTCGGCCATGTGTGGGAACGCATCCCGGGGCAGCTGCGCCATCGCGGCGGTGCCCGCCCCGGCCAGCGGGCCGAGATGTTCGAGCTGGATCGCGCCGATCAGATAGCTGAGCAGGGCGCGGAGCGCGACCACCCGCCGGGTGCCGGCGAAGCCGGCCTCGGTCAGCACGACGAGCACGGCCTCCGCCCAGCGCAGCACGCCCGGCGAGCGGTGCCGGTGGGCGGGCAGCAGGGGCACCACGGCCGGGTGCGCACCGACCGCGGCCCGGACCCGGTCGACCAGCACCCGGACCCGGTGCTGCCAGGGGCCACCGGCCGGCGGGGTCACGTCCACCCCGGCGAGGACCCGCTCCACCACCAGCCCTTCCAGCTCCTCGCGGTCGGCCACGTACCGGTAGAGGCCCATGGTGCTGGTGCCGAGCTGGGCGCCGACCGCGCGCATGGTGAGGCCGGCGAGGCCGCCCCGGTCGAGCACGGCGAGCGCCGCGTCGGCGAGCTGGTCGGGGGTGAGGGAACGGGGGCGCGGCATGGCCTTGACAGCGTACAAGATACGCCTACGGTTGTAGGAGTACGCCGTACGCCTACAACCGGGAGCACGCATGTACGCCACGGGCACCGTCGTCACCCGCCGTCAACTGACCACCGTCACCGGCCCCGAGGTCGCCGTGCCGGATCCCGAGCGGCTGGTCCACCTCCAGTTCCGCCGCTTCGCCGGCTGCCCGGTCTGCAACCTGCACCTGCGCTCGATCGTCCGGCGGCACGCCGAGATCGAGGCCGCCGGGGTGCGCGAGGTGGTGCTCTTCCACTCCCCCGCCGACGAGCTGCGCGAGCACGTCGCCGCCCTGCCGTTCGCCGTGGTCGCCGACCCGGACCGCCGGCTCTACCGGGAGTTCGGCGTCGAGTCCGCGAAACGGTCGCTGCTCGACCCGCGCGCCTGGTGGCCGATCCTGCGCGCCGTCGCCCGCAGTGGCTGGGGTTACCTGCGGGGCCGGGAGCGGCCGCCGTCGGCCACGCCGCACGGCGGGCGCCTCGGGCTGCCGGCCGACTTCCTGCTCGCCCCCGACGGGCGCGTGCTCGCCGCGAAGCACGGCGAACACGTCTACGACCAGTGGTCGGTGGACGAACTCCTCGCGCTGGCCAACCGCCCGGAGCACCGGGTCACGGCGTGAGGCGTCAGCCGGCGGCCGGCGGGGTCCAGCCGAAGCGCGGCGGCCGGCGTTCGGTGACCGCCGCGATCCCCTCGCGGGCCTCGCCGCTCTCCCGCACCTGCCCGTGCCACCAGGCGACCCGGTCGGCGTCGGCCCGCCCGTCGACGATCTCCTTGGCCGCCGCCACGGTGAGCCGGGAGCGCTCGGCGATGGTGGCGGACAGCGCCGCCACCCGGGCCGCGAGCGCGTCAACCGGCAGCACCTCGTCGACCAGCCCGATCCGCAGCGCCCGCTCGGCGTCGACCAGCTCGCTGGAGAAGAGCAGGTGCTTGGCGGCGGACGGCCCGACCAGCCGGGCCAGCCGCCGGGTGGTCGGCGCGGGATAGACCAGCCCGAGCCGCGCCGGGGGCACACCGAACCGGGCGTCCGCCGCGGCGAGGCGCAGGTCGCAGGCGACGGCGAGTTGGCAGCCGCCGCCGACGCAGGCGCCCTCGATCGCGGCCACCGTCGGCCGGCCGAACGCGGCCAGCCGCTCCTCGGCGGCCACCGCGATGCTGCCGTCCCCGGCCTCCAGCAGCTCGTCCAGGTCGCCCAGATCGGCGCCGGCGCAGAAGGTGCCGCCGGCCCCGGTGAGCACGAGCACGCGCACCGCCGGGTCCGCCTCCAGGCCGTCGAGCAGCACCGGGAGTTGCCGCCACATGGCCGGCGTCATGGCGTTGCGGCGCGCCGGGTTCCGGATCACCACGGTCGCCACCGGCCCGCTCACCGTGACGGTCAACTCCGCGTCCGACATCTCTCCCCCTCGCGCCGCCGGTCCTCCCGGCGACCGTAACGGGCGGGGCCCGGTGACCACCCGTGTGGGGTGGCCGCCGGGCCCCGGGGTCGGGCGGTCAGGTCAGGAGACGTTGACCGCGGTGTCGTCGACCACGAAGGAGGTCTGGAGCGAGATGTCCTCGGTGCCGGTGAACTTCAGGGTGACGGTCTGGCCGGCGTACGAGGCCAGGGAGAAGGACTTCTGGCTGTAGCCGGTGGCCTTGTTCAGGTTCGAGTAGGTCGCCAGGGTCGCCAGGACGCTGCCGGAGGAGTTGAGCACCTGCACGGTCAGCTTGTCGTACTGGATGCTGCTGGTCGTCTCGGCCGAGTCGATGTGCAGCCAGAAGGTGAAGTTGTACGAGGTGCAGCCGCTCGGCAGGCTCACCGACTGGGAGAGCGTGTCGGTGTGGGTGCTGCCGTAGCCGTCCAGCCAGGCGTTCCAGGTGCCGGTACGCGGCGGCTGGCCGCTGGAGGCGTACTGGCCGATCACGCCGGAGGTGGACGACCAGACCGTGTTGCCCGACTCGAAGCCCGGGTTGCCGAGCTTCTGGCCGGCGCCGGTGCAGCCGCCGCCGGTGCCGTTCACGGTCAGCGTGTAGGTCGCCGAGTGGCTCACCGAGCCGGCGCCCGTGACGGTGACCGAGTAGGTGCCGGACGGGGTGCTCGCCGTGGTGGCGATGGTGAGCGTGGACGAGCCGCCCGAGGTCACCGAGGACGGGCTGAACGACGCGGTGGCGCCGCTCGGCAGGCCGCTCGCGGAGAACGTCACGGTCTGCGCGGTCCCGCTGGTGGTGGCGGTGGCGACGGTGGTGGAGACCGAACCGCCCGCGGTCACCGAGCCGGAGGTCGGGGAGAGCGAGACGGAGAAGTCGTTGCCGGTGGAACCGCAGGGCGCGTCGTTGCCGGCCACGTTCACCGCGGTCCACGCCGCCTGGACGGTCTTGTACTCGGTGGAGCAGTTGCCGTACAGGTCGGTCGCCGCCCGGAGGGTGTAGGCCCGGGCGGTGTTCGACGGGGTGGTGGTGTTGACGTACGAGGTGTTCGAGGTGAAGTACACGTCGAGCGCCCGATACCAGATCTTCTCCGCCTTGGCCCGGCCGATGCCGGTCACCGCCGGCGCCGAGCCGCAGACCGGCGACGTGCCGTACGCGGTGGAGCCGGTGCCCTCGGCCAGGTTGAAGTAGAAGTGGTTGGCCACGCCGGAGGAGTAGTGCACGTCCTTGTTCTTGGTGCTGGTCGACCAGCAGGAGTCGGACGAGCCGTCCAGCGACGGGTTGTACATGTAGCGCAGCGGCGTACCGTTGCCGTTGATGTTGATCTTCTCGCCGACCTGGTAGTCGCCCGGGTCGCTCGGCGCGGCGGCGTAGAACTCCACCATGTTGCCGAAGATGTCGCTGGTGGCCTCGTTGAGGCCGCCGGGCTCACCGGAGTAGACCAGGCCGGACAGCGCCTCGGTGACGCCGTGGCTCATCTCGTGCCCGGCGACGTCGAGCGAGACCAGCGGGCGGGAGTTGCCCGAGCCGTCGCCGTAGGTCATCTGGGAGCCGTCCCAGAAGGCGTTGACGTAGTTGCTGCCGTAGTGCACCCGGCTCGGCACGCCGGCGCCATTGCCGAAGATGCCGTTGCGGGCGTGCACGTTCTTGAAGTAGTCGAAGGTCTTCGCGGCGCCGAAGTGGGCGTCGACGCCGGCGGACTGCCGGTTCGAGTTGGTGCCGTTGCCCCAGTTGTTGTCGGGGTCGGTGAAGGTGGTGCAGGTGCCGCCGGTGGTGTTGTTCATGTCGCAGGTACGGCCGTTGCCGTGCGACGGGTCCACCATCTGGTAGGTGCTGCCGGAGAGCGTCGTGTCGATGCTGACCGTGCCGGTGTAGATGCCCTGGCCGCTGCCGACCACCGTCTCGATCTCGTCGTAGGAGCCGATCACCGCGCCGGTGGTGGCGTCCGTGACGACGTGCAGCCTGGACGGCGTCTGCTTGTCCGCCTGCCAGCCGCTGGCGACGGTCTCCCAGGCCAGCCGGCCCCGGCCGGAACTGGCGTCGACGAAGAGTTCCGGGGTGCCCACCGAGGTGAGCGAGCCGGAGAACGCCTTGCGCGCACTGGCCCTGGCCGCCGCCGAGCCGACCTTGGCGGTGGTGCTCAGGGTGAGCGGCGCGGCCAGGCCGACCGAGGTCCCGGCCAGCGTGCCGTTCGGGGCGGTGTGGACGACGAAGTCACCGCCGTAGACGCGCAGGCCGTGGTAGGTCCGGGTGTAGCGGGTGTGGGTGGCCCCGGAGGAGTCCACCTTGGTGCGGACGGCCTGGTAGGCCTCTCCGCCGGCGCCCTGGACGGCACCGGGGTTGGCGCGGAGCAGGCTGTCCGCCCGGGTTGCGGCGGCGGACTCGGGGGACGGGGCGCTCGGGGTTGCCGCGTGCGCCGTGGTGGTGACGCAGGCCAGCACGCCGCTGGTGAGCAGCGCTGCGCTGACGGCGGCGAGGGATCTTTTCACGGGCCCTCCTGAAGGGGGGAAGTTGTGACGGGGGTAGTCACTGATGTAGATATAGCGATACATCGAAGAACGTGAAAGGGTGCGAGCGCTTTCCTGCCGGAGACACTGACCGTTCGGACGATGCGACGGAGCGTGTCGGAACCGGGTGGCTGCACCGTGCGTCCGATCGGGCATGAGAGCCACCCCCGTCGCGGCGACCCTCCTCGCCGCGCTCCTCACCCCGCTCGCCGGCTGCGCCCAGACCGGCGGCGGGCCCGCGTCCGACGGCCCGGCTCCGGCCACCGCCACGCCGGCCGTGCCGGTGGTGCTGACGAAGTCCGGCGGCATCGCCGGGCTCCAGGACACCGTGACCGTGCAGCCCGACGGCCGGTGGACCCGCGTCGACCGGGCCGGCGCCTCCCGCACCGGCCAACTCAGCGACGCGGACCTCGACCGGTTGCGGCAACTCGCCGCCGACTCGCGGCTGGCGGCCGAGGCGACCGCCACGGTCCCGGCGACCATGTGCGCGGACGCGTTCAGCTACCGGCTCACCGTCGGCCCGACCACCACCGGCTACGTGGACTGCCCGCCCCAGGCGACCCCGCCGCCCGCCACCGCCGCCGTGGTCGACCTGCTCACCCGCGCCACCGGCTGACCCCGGCCCTCACCAGCCGGCCGCCGCCGCCAGCAACGTCCGCCGCACCGCCTGGACCTCGCGCCGGCCGGTCACCCCGGGCCGGGCGGCCAGGAAGAGCGTGTTGAGCGGGGGCACCGGCGGCGCGAGCAGCGCCCGCAGCGCGCCGGACGCCAGCTCACCCCGGCAGAGGTACGTCGGCAGCACGCTCACCCCGGCACCCGCCACCACGGCCGCCCGGACCGCCCGCAGGTCCGCCACGACCAGGCTGGGTGTCCGGGTGAGCCGGGTGTCGAAGACGGTCCGCCAGTACCGGCGCAGGATCGGGGCCTCCTCGCCGTACGCCACCAGCGGCACGTCGCGCAGCGCCGCGGCGGTGACCGGGTCGGGCAGCCGCCCGGCCCAGGCCGGGGCGGCCACCAGCACGAACTCCTCGTCGTAGAGCGGCTCCACGGCCACTCCCCGGCGGCGCGGGCGCACGCTGCTCACGGCCAGGTCGAGCCGCCCGGCCACCAGGTCGTCCACCAGCCGCTCCGGCAGCCCGGCCGAGACCCGCAGCTCCAGGCCGTCGGCGACCGGGCCGGCCAGCGCCGGCAGCACCCGCTCGGCGAGGAACTCGGCCGGCCCGCCGAGGAACACCGTCCGGGGGTACGCCGTGGTCGGATCCTCGGCCAGCACGGCGGCGAGCCGGTCCAGCGGGTCGGCGACCCGGCGCGCCAACTCGTTGCCGGCCGCGGTCGGGGTGACGCCCCGGGGCAGCCGCTCGAAGAGCGGCCGGCCGACCGCCTCCTCCAGCGCGCGCAGCTGGGCGGTCACCGTGGGCTGGGCCAGCCCGAGCAGCTCCGCGGCCCCGGTGATCGATCCCGACCGGTGCACGGCGAGGAAGCTGCGGAGCAGGTCCAGGGACACCTTCACATCAGCAAACCTATCGCCGGTGCCAGCTTCGCCTATTGGTCAGCTATGGATCCACGCGCCAGCATGGTCGGCATGACTCGTGCACTCATCGCGCTGACCAGTCACTCCGAGCTGGGCCGGACCGGCCGCCGGACCGGCTTCTACGTGGGCGAGGCGGCGGAGCCGTGGGAGGTCTTCCGGGCCGCCGGCTACCAGGTCGACCTCGTCTCGGTGGCCGGCGGGCAGCCGCCGCTCGACGGCCGGGACGAGAACGACCCGACCCAGAACGACTTCCTCGCCAGCGCCGGAGTGGCGGACACCCCGAAGGCCGCCGACGTCGACCCGACCGGGTACGACGTGGTCCTCTTCGCCGGCGGCCACGGCACCATGTGGGACTTCCCCGACGACCCGGACCTGGCCCGGATCGCCCGCTCCATCTACGAGCGCAGCGGGGTGGTGGCCGCCGTCTGCCACGGCCCGTCGGCGCTGGTGAACCTGACGCTCTCCGACGGCTCGCACCTGGTCGCCGGCAAGCGGGTGGCCGGCTTCACCAACGACGAGGAGGCGGCCGTCGGCCTCACCGGGGAGGTCCCCTTCCTGCTCGCCGACAAGCTGACCGAGGCCGGCGCCCACCACGTCCCGGCCCCCAACTTCACCGAGCAGGTCGTGGTCGACGGCCGCCTGGCCACCGGCCAGAACCCCCAGTCCGCCCGCCCCCTGGCCGAAGCCGTGGTCAAGCTGCTCTCCGCCTGACCCCGCCCGCCCCCGCCTCGTCGATCATGAGGTTGGCGGTGCGGAATGTCCGCTTCGACCCCGCCAACCTCATGATCGATGGCGTGGTACCGGGTCAGATCCGGTAGGCCGGGGGGAGGCCGGTGGCGCGGAGGTCGGGAGGGAGGTGGGCGACGTCGTTCAGCGCGATCAGCGTCGGAGGGACATCGGAGCTGTAGCGGATCACGGTCAGCCCGCAATTCAGGTGAACGGGCCCGATCCAGCGGCGCTCCGGGGCCTCCAGCGCGTGCCGGACCAGCCAGGCGACCAGGAAGTTGTGGGTGATGACCAGCTCGCGTACGTCGCCCTCGGCGGGTGCGGTCGCGAAGCGGGCCACCGCCTCCGCCGTCACGCGCGGCCCGTCGAGCCGTTCCCGCTCGGTGAACCCGGCGAGAAAGGCCGCATACCGCTCGGGCAGGCCGGCCGGGTCGGTGTCGTGCGGCAGGTGGTCCCCGGCACGGTCGTCCTCGTGCACCGGCACACCCGGCAGCGCGGCGCAGACCAGCTTCGCGGTCTCCGCGGCCCGTCGCGCCGGTCCATGGTGCACGGCGGCGAACGGCGTGCCGCGCAGCCGCTCGGCCAGCAGGGTCGCCTGCCGGCGCCCCCGCTCGGACAAGCCGGTGTCCGCGCCCTCCTCCGGTCGGTCCTGCTCGGCATGCCGCACCAGGTAGAGCAGTCGGCTGGGCACTCGGGTCACCTCCACGGTCGGGAGAGGCGAGACTAGCCGCCGCCTCCCGACCGCGGGGTCCCGCCGGTCAGCCGCGGGCGTGCATCTGGCCGATGCGGATCCGGTTGCCGAACGGGTCGCGGATCCCGAAGTCGATTCCGTACGGCCGCTCGGTCGGCTCGTCGGTGATGTCCACGCCCTTGGCCACCAGGTTCTCGTAGGTCTTGTGCGCGTCGTCGGTGGTGAGGCAGAGCCAGCCGCTCATCGCACCCTTGGTCAGCAGTTCCCGGACCCGCTCGGCGGTGGCCGGGTCGAGGGCCGGCGGGCCGGGCTTCTCCAGCAGGATCTCGTGCTCCGGGTCGCCCGGCACGTTGACCGTGAGCCACCGCATGAAGCCGAGGTCCTGGTCGGTGTTCACCTCGAGGCCGAGCTTGCCGACGTAGAAGTCGAGCGCCTCGTCCTGGTCGAGCACATAGATCTGGGAGCGGGAAATCGAGGTCATCGTCATGACTGAAACGCTAGAGCAGCCTGCTGACCTGGCGCTTATCCAAAAGTGACGGGTTCGCCGGCCGACGCGCTCGGTCGCATCCACGCCTTGGTGAAACAGCTCGGCACGCCCGCCGCGGGCGCCTTGCGCCGCCGGTAGGCCGACGGCGACTCACCGACGATGTCGCGGAACGTCCGGCTGAACGTGCCGAGGCTGCCGAAGCCGACAAGGTGGCAGATCTCGGTGACCGGCTGGTCGGTCTCCACCAGCAGGTACATGGCCCGCTCGACCCGGCGCCGTTGCAGGTAGCGGTGCGGGGTCTCGCCGAAGGTGGCCCGGAAGGTGCGGATGAAATGCGCCGCCGAGACGTGTGCGATCCGGGCCAGCGCCGGCACGTCGAGCGGCTCCGCGTACGCCCGGTCCATGGCGTCCCGGGCGCGCAGCATCGCCCGGTTCGACTCCTCGACGGCCCGGCTCACCCCACCACCAGGTCGAGTTCGCGGAGCTGGTCGGGGTCGGCCACCACCTCGATGCCGATGATCCGGTCGGTGACCGTGAAGCTGAGCGCCAGGCGGTTCCGGCCGTCCACGACGACCACCGCACCGGGCAGCCCGTCCACGAACGCGGGGACGGCGCCCTGGGCCCGGCCGTTGAAGAAGTCGGCCACCACGGACGAGCCGCGCGACTCCGCGGTCCCGCCCATCCGCACCGCGGCGGCGTCGGCGCGCAGCACCACGTACGGGTCGAGGAGGCTGACCAGGTCGTCGAAGCGGCCCTCCCGGGACGCGGTGAGGAACGCCTCGACCACCCGGCGCTGGCGGGCGGGGTCGGTGACCGGATCGGCCGACCGGGTCTGCACCCGGCGGCGGGCCCGGGTGGCGATCTGCCGCACCGCCGGGGTGGTGCGATCCACCACCGGCGCGATCTCCTCGAAGGAGACGGCGAACATGTCGTGCAGCACGAACACCAGCCGCTCGGTGGGACCGAGGGTGGTCAGCACCACCTCCAGCGCCTGGCCGACCGACTCGGCGAGCAGGGCCTCCTGCTCCGGGTCCCGCCCGCCGGCCGCCTCGCCCGCCGGCCCGTCCCCCGCCTCGTCGGTGGCCTCCTCGTGCCGCATGCTGGCGGAGCGCAGCCGGTCCAGGCAGACCCGGCCGACCGTGGTGGTCAGCCACCCGGGCAGGTTGTCGATGGCGCCGGCGTCGGCGCGGCTCAGCCGGAGCCAGGTGTCCTGCACGGCGTCGTCGGCCTCGGCGGCGGAGCCGAGCATCCGGTGGGCCACCGCGCGCAGGCGGGGGCGCTGCTCCTCGAAGCTGCGGACCAACAGGTCGGTGTCGCTCACGGCCTCGCCATCCCCCACGGCCTTCCGGGTGACCGCCGTCACATGTGTCACGCCGCCGGCCCGGCTCTCGACAACACGGTGACGGACGACGACAGCGGCCGCGCGGCGAACGCCGGCCAGCGTAACAGGACAGGACGGATTGAAAATGTCTCTCGAGGCTCGCATCCAGAACCCGGCCGCTCTCCTCCCCGACGCCGTGAAGGCGGTCAACCTCCTCTACAAGTCCGCGTACTCAGCCGGCGTGCCGGGCACCATCCTGGAGCTGGTCCACCTGCGGGCCAGCCAGATCAACGGGTGCAGCGCCTGCGTCGACTCCGGGGCGCGCGGCGCACGGAAGAACGGCGAGACCGAGGAGCGGCTCTTCGCGGTGGCCGCCTGGCGCGAGACGCCCTACTTCACCGACGCGGAGCGGGCCGCGCTCGCCCTGGCCGAGCACGCGACCCGGCTCGCCGACCGGAGCGACGCGGTGCCGGACGAGGTGTGGGACGAGGCCGCCAAGCACTTCGGGGAGAAGGAACTGGCGGCGCTGGTGCTCTGGATCGCCACCACCAACTTCTTCAACCGGATCAACGCCACCACCCGGCAGCCGGCGCCGCAGAACTGGGGCTGACCGACGACCGGCCCGGGGCGGGGGTGTGCACCCCCGCCCCCGGCGCTCCCAGGCGGACGGGACGCGCGCGTCCGAGCGGATCGGTGCGGCGGTGCTCGTGCTGCCCAAGCGCGGGCTGGTGACGGGCGATCCCGCGCCGCTGCGAGCCCTGCTCGAAAGCCACTGCCACCCGCGCGCATAGATTCACGGCCCAGCGCCGTTCAGGAACGGCCGCGGCACCGGCGACGGGTTCGTAGTCCCGGCAACTCTCGCTTACAGGCTCTGTGCGCCTGGTCCGCGGTTGTTCCTCCACGTGCGTCTCCTCGAACACCCGTCGGAACCGCCGGAATCGGCTCGATGGGCCAGCACGTCTCGTACCGTGAAGATTGGTGGGCTCCGAAATGCCCTGGGGGAGGGTGCCGTGGACAGCACGTCGAAGCGGGCGACGCCCGCGGATCCGTTGCCCGGGATCACGGTCGACGTACGGACGGCCGGCCAGGAAGTGGCCACGCTCCCACCGGGGCTCGGCCCAGACGCGATCGGTGTGCTCGACGGCCGGACGTTCATGTACTCCGATGCGTCGGGCGACGTCCCGCCGGGTTCGATCGGCGGCCTGCTGGTCGAGGACACCCGGCATCTCAACCGGTGGCTGCTCACGATCAACGGCCAGCGGTTGATCGCACTGGGCTCGGCGGTGACCGACTACTACTCCGCCGACTTCTTTCTGACCAACCCCGGCCACCCGAAGCTTCCCGCTAACGCGATAGACGTACGGCGGCGGCGTGTCGTCGGTCGGAACGGGCTGCACGAACGGATCGACATCACGTCGTTCGCCGCCAGGCCGGCCCGGGTCGAGCTGCGACTGCAGGTCGGGACCGACTTCGCCGACCTGCTGGAGATCAGGGGCAGTGGCGTACGCGACCGGTCCGCGAAGATCACCCGCGAGCACGCGGCGGATGGATCCCGACTCCAGTTCTGCTACGCCAATGAAGGGTTCAACGCGGACACGGTCGTGCACGCCCGCCCGCCCGCAACGCGGGTTGACGGTGACGACCTCGTCTGGGATCTCGACCTGCAGCGCGGTGAACAGCAGCGGGTCGACCTGCACGTGCCACTGGCGCTCGGGCCGATGGATCTGCCGTCCGTGCACGTCCGCTTCGATGAGGGCGAGCCGCGCGATGACCCGACGAGCCGGTGGCTCGCCGAGCGGCCCAATATCGAAACGGACTCCCAGCTGCTCGCCCGGATGCTGTACAGGGCGTCGGACGACCTCCTCGCCTTGCGGGCGAGGGCCAGGATCGGTGGCGAGGAGGTGCTGCTGCCGAGCGCCGGAGTGCCGTGGTTTCTCACCCTCTTCGGCCGGGACGCGCTGATCATGGCGTATCAGACCATCGTCCTGAATCCCTTCCTGGCCCGCGGCACCCTGACCGCGCTGGCCCGGTTCCAGGGCACCACATGCAACGACTTCACCGACGAGGAACCGGGCAAGATCCTCCACGAGGTCCGCGGCGGGGAACTGACCCGACTGGGCGAAAAGCCGTACGGCCCGTACTACGGCACCGCCGACGCCACCCAGCTGTGGCTCATCCTGCTGTCGGAATACTGGCGGTGGACCGGCGACGACGAGTTCGTCCGTTCCCTGCGGGACAACGCCCTCGCCGCGCTGAACTGGATCGACCGGTACGGCGACCGCGACGGCGACGGGTACGTCGAGTACGGCACCCGCTCGCCGGAAGGGCTCGGCAACCAGTGCTGGCGCGACTCCTGGGACGGGATCCAGTTCGCCGACGCGGAGCTGCCGGTCCTGCCGATCGCGACCTGCGAGATCCAGGGCTACACGTACGACGCGAAGCTGCGGATGGCTGAGCTGGCCGACGGCCCGCTCGCCGACCCCGGGCTCGCAGCCCGGCTGCGGGCGGAGGCCCAGCAGCTGCTCGAGCGATTCAACCGCGACTTCTGGATCGAGGAGCGCGGCGGCTACTACGCCGTCGGCCTCGACGGCGACAAACGCCCGATCGACTCGATGACCTCGAGCATGGGCCACCTGCTCTGGAGCGGCATCGTGCCGGAGGACCGCGCACCGATCGTGGCCCGGCAACTCATGTCCGAGTCCATGTTCTCCGGCTGGGGCATCCGCACCCTGTCCACAGATGACAGCGGCTACAACCCGATCGGCTACCACACCGGCACGGTGTGGCCGCACGAAACCTCGCTGATCGCCGCCGGGCTCACCCGGTACGGCTTCCGCGCGGAGGTGAACCAGCTGGCGCTCGCGATGCTCGACGCCGCCGCGGCCTTCGACTTCCGACTGCCCGAGACGTTCGCAGGCCATTCACGTACCCACGGCAGGTTCCCGGTGCCGTACCCGACTCCGTGCAGCCCGCAGGCGTGGGCGACCGGCGCGCCGATGTTGATGATGCGGGCGATGCTCGCCGGCGAGGCGCGCAACGGTGAACTCGTCGTAGATCCTCACCTGCCCGACGAGATCGGCCGGGTACTGATCACCCGGCTGCACGCCTTCGGCAAGCGCTGGAACATCGAAGCCATCGGCACCATCGGCCACGTACGGCTGACGACCTGACCCGCCGACGACGCCGGCACCCGTGACCGCTGATCGCCCTGCCGTCCGGAGGGACAGGCGGCGTGGCCACCGACTGGTACCGTCCGGGCACCATCCATGGAGGGTGATGTCTCCGGCTGCGGGCCGGATGACCTCTGTGTACTTTCAGAGACGGGGAAACAATGAAGGGTAGGGTGCTGCGCGCGCTGGGCGCGGCGGCGACGGCCGGCCTGCTGGCCGTCATGGGCCTCACCGGCCCGGCCCAGGCGACGGAAACCGCCGGCCTGGACGGCACGATCACCAACAAGCTGACCGGCGCGCCCGTCGCCGGGGCGGGAATCGTCATCCAGCAGCAGGACGGTTCCCAGTGGAACTTCACCAACAGCGACACCGCCGGCCACTTCGCGTTCCCGGACGCCCCGGCCGGCCAGTACACCGTCCAGGTGAACGCGAACGGTTACGTCGAGGAATGGCTCTGGGGCCACCGGAACAGCTGGGAGGCGGACCTGATCACGGCCCCGGCCACCCTCCAGATCCCGCTGATGCCCATCCAGTACGGCGACGTCGCCGGCCGTGTGGTGGACCGGAAGGGTGGCGGCATCCCGCACGTCAACGTCGAGCTGCGGCGCGGTGGCAACTGGGTCGGCAACGCGGCGACCGACGACGCCGGGCGCTACCGGTTCAGCCGGGTCGAGACCGACACCAACTATCAGGCGCAGTTCACCTTCCCGAGCGGCCAGGTGCTCTTCAACGGCGGGGCCAGCTCCGAGTACGAGGCGCCCTACTTCGCCGTGAAGGCGGACGTGACGACGACGGTCAACCTCACCCGGCCCCCGGTCGGAAATCTCGTCGTCAAGGCGGTCGACCAGGAGACCGGCGCCGCCATCGCCGGCTACTGCTGGTACCCGCAGGACGGCCCCGGATTCTCCTTCCAGACGACCTGCACCGACAGCCAGGGCCGGGCCCGGTTCCAGGACATCCCGGTCGGCACCTACAAGGGCGGCGGCTACGACCCCGACGAGAGCTACGTCAACGGCCTCTTCGGCCCGGTGACCGTGACCGAGGGGGAGACCACCAAGACCACTGTCAAGCTGGAGAAGTCGGTCAGCCTGCACGTCGACTTCGTCGACGCGACTACCGGCGAACCGGTCAGCGGGGCGTGCGCCACTCTGGCCGACCCGGTGCACACCGATGTCTCGCAGTACGGCCAGTGCGGTTCCGAGGTGGACTACAAGAACCTCTTCGCCGCCGACCACTTCCGGCTCTTCGTCGCTCCGTACGACGGGGAGCACGGCGCGCAGTGGGTCTCGACGACCGGTGGCGGAACCGGCGACCCGGCCCTGGCCAAGGTCTTCGCGCCGACGCCGGGCGAGCGCATCCGGGTGACCGTCAAGCTGGACGGCGCCGGCACCGTGACCGGGGTCGTCCGGGACGCCGCGACCGGAGCCGGCGTGGCCGATGTCTGCCCCAGCCCGACCGGGCCGGCCTTCGACGCCAACGCCGGGCCGAACTCCTCCTGCACGTACGACGGCGGTCAGTACCAGATCCGCAACCTCGGCCCGTACCAGTGGAAGCTGGCCTTCCCGGCGTTCGACGGGAGGCACGCGTGGGCGTGGTCCGGCAACGCGGCGACCCGGTCGTCCGCGACGCCGGTGCAGGTGACGGCGGGCGAGACCACCACCCTGGATGTGGCGCTGCCGGCCACGGGCACGGTCAGCGGCACGGTCACCGTGCCCGAAGGCACCTGCCTGCGGTGCGTGTCCATCACCGCGGTCGACCCGACCACCGGTGACTGGGCGGGCGTGGAGACGTCCCCCCGCGCCGACGGCACCTTCACGATGAAGGGTTTCAACACGCAGGACGTGCGACTCCTCTACAGCGTGGGCGACGGCCGGGTGGCGTACCCCGACCTGATCCACACCACGGCGGGCGGTGCCGTCAGCGGCGTCGCGATCACCGTGCCGGCCGCGTAACTCCGGCGGCCCCGGGCCCGTCCACCGTCGCGGTGGGCGGGCCCGCTGCCATCGGGACTCCGCCGTCTGTAGCGCCGGCGGTATTCGCCCACCTGATCATGGTCGCTGGCATCGTCGTCATCGCAGTCGGCGACGAGCTTGTCATCGAGCACCCGCTCGGACACACACCACCGGCCTGGATCACCGTCATCCTCGGCGGACCCGCACTGTTCATCGCCGGACGGGGCATGTTCGAGTACAGGGTGTTCGCCCGGGTCTCCCGCTCCCGGCTGATCGGCGTGCTCCTACTCGCCGCCACATCGCCGGCGGCGTTCTTCCTGCCGCCACTGCTGGTCGCCATCGCACCTGCCCTCGTCCTGGCCGGAATCGCCGTATCCGACGCAGCCCGCGCCCGAGGACGCCCACCCGAGCCGCCGTCACCACCCAGCTAGCCGGAAAGGTCCAGCGGGTCGCGGGGCAACTCCACGTCCTGGAGACCGAGCGGGCGGTGGAAACGCCTGATGTGATTTGGAGCCCCCGGCCGGGATCGAACCGGCGACATCTCGCTTACAAGGCGAGTGCTCTGGCCAGCTGAGCTACAGGGGCGCGTGGTCCGGGGTCAGCATAGCGACTGAGTGCCGGAAATCCCGTTCAGCAGGGCTCCCGAGCATGGAAAACGTCAATTTCCCGACCTCGACACCAGCGGATCGACGCCTCAGGGCTTCAGCGGCGGAGGGGATTGATACCTCGGCGTGCCCACCTGACCGTTATGCGTTATGCCGTCGGTCCCACCGCTCGCGCCTCATCTTGGCAGGCTCGCCAAAGCCGTTTACGGTGCAGTGACACGGACGACACTCCGGCTGGCCTCGGCTGCCCGGTCGACCGCCCGTTGGCCGGCGCCTCGGGCGCCGGTCGCTCCTTCCACTCGGATCGTCCGGCACGTTCCTGCCGGTGAAAGGAAGCGCTCCACCATGGCTACGGTCACCTACGCGAAGGCGTCCCGGATCTACCCGGGCACCGAACGCCCCGCGGTCAACCAGCTCGACCTCCAGATCGGCGACGGGGAGTTCCTCGTCCTGGTCGGCCCGTCGGGTTGCGGCAAGTCCACCAGCCTCCGGATGCTCGCCGGCCTGGAGGACGTCGACGACGGCGCGATCTACATCGACGACCGGGACGTCACCCACCTCCCGCCGAAGGCCCGCGACATCGCGATGGTCTTCCAGAACTACGCCCTCTACCCGCACATGACGGTGTACGAGAACATGGCGTTCGCCCTCAAGCTGCGCAAGACCTCGAAGTCGGAGATCGACCGGCGGGTCAAGGAGGCGGCCGGGCTGCTCCAGTTGGAGGAGTTCCTCAACCGCAAGCCGAAGGCGCTCTCCGGCGGTCAGCGCCAGCGTGTCGCCATGGGCCGCGCGATCGTCCGCGAGCCGCAGGTCTTCCTCATGGACGAGCCGCTGTCGAACCTCGACGCCAAGCTCCGCGTACAGACCCGTACGCAGATCGCGTCGCTCCAGGCCAAGCTCGGCGTCACCACGGTCTACGTCACCCACGACCAGGTCGAGGCCATGACCATGGGCCACCGGGTCGCGGTCATGCTCGACGGCGTCCTCCAGCAGGTGGACACCCCGCGGGCGCTCTACGACACCCCGGCCAACGTCTTCGTCGCGGGCTTCATGGGCTCCCCGGCCATGAACATCAAGACGGTGCCGCTGACCGACAACGGCGCCGCGTTCGCCGAGCTGAACGTGCCGCTGACCCGCGAGCAGGTCGAGGCGGCCCGCGCCGAGGGCGGCGACGGCAAGGTGACCGTCGGCTTCCGTCCGGAGGACTGCGACCTGGTCAGCCCGACCGAGGGCGGCATGCCGGTCGTGGTCGAGCTGGTCGAGGACCTGGGCTCCGACGCCAACGTCTACGGCCACGCCGCGCTCGAGGGCCACAACGAGCGGTTCGTGGTCCGCACCGACCGGCGCACCATGCCGAACATGGGCGACACCGTGTTCGTCAAGCCCCGCCAGGGCCGCAGCCACGTCTTCCACGCCGCCACCGGCAACCGGATCTGACGTACGCGAAGAAAGGGGCGGCCCGCCACGGCGGACCGCCCCTTCTGCGTGTCGTCGTTACGCCTCGACGGAGCGGCGCCGGGCGACCTCGGCGAGGGTGACCGCCGCGGCGACGCTGGCGTTGAGCGACTCGACGTCGGAGACCATCGGGATGCTGACCGTCAGGTCGCAGGTCTCGCCGACCAGGCGGGACAGCCCGCGCCCCTCCGAGCCGACCACCACGACCAGCGGGCCGACCGCGGCCTCCAGGTCGTAGAGGTCGGTCTGCCCGTCGGCGTCCAGGCCGACCACGATGAAGCCGGCGTCCTTGCACGCCTTCAGCGACCGGGTCAGGTTGGTGACCTGGGCGACCGGCACCCGCGCGGCCGCGCCGGCGCTGGTCCGCCAGGCGGTCGCCGTGATCCCGGCGGCCCGCCGCTCGGGTACGAAGACGCCCTGCGCGCCGAACGCGGCGGCCGACCGGATCACGGCGCCGAGGTTGCGCGGGTCGGTGACCCCGTCCAGCGCGACCAGCAGCGGGGCGGCCTGCTCCAGCGACGCCGCCATCAGGTCCTCGAACGGCTCGTAGGCGAACGGCGGCACCTGGAGGCCGACGCCCTGGTGCAGCACGCCGCCGGTCATCCGGTCCAGCTCGGCCCGGCTGATCTCGAGGATCGCGATGCCCCGGTCGGCCGCGGTGCGGACGATCTCGTTGACCCGGTCGTCGATGTCGATGCCCTGGGCGGTGTAGAGGGCGGTCGCCGGCACCTGGGCGCGCAGCGACTCCAGCACCGGGTTCCGCCCGACCAGCAGCTCCGGGCTGTCCTTGGCCGGGTTCGCCTTACGGCCGGGGGCGACCCGCGGCCCGGACCGGCCGGCGGGCTTGCCGCCCCGGCCCTTCGCGGCCGGAACGCCCCGGCCGCCGCCCTTGCCCCAGGTGGTGTCCTTGCTGCCCGGCTGTCCGATCTTGGGGGCGCGCCCCTCCTCGGCCGCCGCGCGGCGCTCCTTGTCCTGCTTCCAGGCGGTGCGCTGGGGCAGCTTCTCGGTGCCCGAGTACGCCTTGTGCCAGGGCCGCTCGTCGGCGGGCAGGGTGCGGCCCCGCCCGGCGAGGGCGTCCTTGCCCTTGCCGCCGGAGCCCTTCGGGGCGCCCGCCTTCGGCGTCAGTCGCCGGCCACGGCGCTGCGAGTTGCCGGCCATCAGTCCTGCTCTCCAATAGTCCAACGCGGGCCCTGGGGGGTGTCCTCGACGACCACGCCGGCCTGCTTGAGCTGGTCGCGTACGGCGTCGGCGGCGGCCCAGTCCTTGCGGCTGCGGGCCTGGGCGCGCTGCTCCAGGGCGAGCGCGATCAGGGAATCCACCACGCCGCGCAGGTCGTCCGCGCGGCCACCGCCGGTCCAGGCCGGGTCCAGGGGGTCAACGCCCAGGATATCCAGCATCGCCCGGGTGGCGGCGAGCGTCGTGCGGACGGTCACATCGTCGCCGCCGGTCAGCGCGTTGTTGCCGTCGCGGACCACCTCGTGCAGCACGGCCAGGGCGGCCGACGTGTTGAGGTCGTCGTCCATCGCCGCGACGAAGCCGGGCGGCAGCTCGCCGAGCTGCCCGGCGCCGATCCGCTCGGCGGCCCGCTGCACGAAGCCCTCGATCCGCCGGTAGGCGACCGCGGCCTCGCGGAGCGCGTCCTCCGAGTAGTCGATGCGGGACCGGTAGTGGGCGGCGGCGTAGTAGTAGCGCAGCTCCACCGGGCGCACCCCGAGGGACGCCACGTAGTCGAGGTCGAGGGTGTTCCCCAGCGACTTGCCCATCTTGGTGCCGCCGATGCCGAGCAGGCCGTGGTGCACCCAGAAGCGGGCGAACGGCAGGTCGGCGGCCTGCGACTGGGCGATCTCGTTCTCGTGGTGCGGGAAGGTCAGGTCGAGCCCACCGCCGTGGATGTCGAACTCCGGGCCCAGGTAGCGCCAGCACATCGCTGAGCACTCGATGTGCCAACCGGGACGGCCCCGCCCCCACGGCGACGGCCAGTAGGCGTCGGCCGGCTCCTCCGGCTTGGCGCCCTTCCAGAGCGCGAAGTCGCGCGGGTCGCGCTTGCCCCGCTCCGGGGCGTCCCCGGCGGACTGCATGTCCTCCGGCGACTGGCCCGACAACGACCCGTACGCCGGCCAGGAGGCCACGTCGAAGTAGACGTCGCCGGAGCCGTCGGTGGCCGGGTAGGCGTGCCCGGTCTCGATCAGCCGGGCGATCAGCTCGTGCATCTCCGGGATGTGCCCGGTGGCCCGCGGCTCGTAGGTCGGCGGCAGCACGTTCAGCGCCCGGTAGGAGGCGGCCAGGATCTGCTCGTTGGCGTAGGCGATCGACCAGAACGACCGCCCCTGCTCCATCGCCTTGACCAGGATCTTGTCGTCGATGTCGGTCAGGTTGCGGATGAAGGTGACCTCGAAACCGGAGGCGGTGAGCCAGCGGCGCAGCACGTCGTAGTTGACACCGGAGCGAAGGTGGCCGATGTGCGGCGGGGCCTGGAGGGTGAGACCACACAGGTAGACCCCCACCTTGCCGGCTTCCCGCGGGACGAAGTCCCGCACCGAACGGGTGGCGGTGTCATACAGGCGTAGCGTCACCGTACAAGGGTAGCCGTCCGCGCATTTCGGGGTATGCCGGAGCCGGGTCGTACGCTGCGTGCTGTGGACACGGCGGCACGGGCGGGAGAGACGGCGCAGACCCTGGACCGGGGGCTGCGGCTGCTGCACCTGGTCGCCGACGCGCCGGGCGGGTTGACCGTCACCGAGGCGGCGAACCGGCTGGGCATCGGCCGGGCGGCGGTCTACCGGCTGGTCGGCGCGCTGACCGCCCACGGCATGCTGCGCCGCGACGGCGAGGGCCGGCTCCGGCTCGGCGCCGGGGTGCTGCACCTGGCCCGGCGGGCCCAGCCGCTGCTCGCCGAGGGGGCGCTGCCCGCGCTGCGCCGGCTCGCCGAGCAGGCCGGGGCGACCGCCCACCTGACCGTGGTCGAGGGCGGCGAGGGGGTGGCCCTCGCGGTGGTCGAGCCGAGCTGGACCTCGTTCCACGTGGCGTACCGGACCGGATCGCGGCACCCGCTGGAGCGGGGCGCGGCCGGACGGGCCATCCTGGCCGGCCGCGCCGGCGCCGCCGGCCCGGTGAGCACCAGCGGCGAACTCCAGTCCGGGGCGTACGGGGTGGCCGCGCCGGTGCTCGGGGTGCCGGGGCTGGAGGCGAGCGTCGGGGTGGTCTCGCTGACCCCGCTCGACGTCACCGAGGTCGGCACCCAGGTGACCGCCGCCGCCCGGTCGATCACCGCGGCGCTGTCCTGAAGGGGCCTCCTGTTCTGCCGGTTCGGCGAGACGGCGAGGCGGCCCGATGGGTGGCGGCAACGCCGGTTCGCTAGCACGCCGACCGGGCGCGGTGGTGGTTGTCCACAGGGTGTCGCGTCAGAGGCGGCCGCGGTTGTCCACAGGGGTGTCCGGCGGCCGTCCGGCGCCGCCAGGCTGGTCGGCATGCCACCTCATCCCCATCGACCGCCCGAGCTGGCCTGGCAGGTCTTCCGCGGCTCGGACGTGGTCCGGCGCGGGCTGCTGACCCGGCACCAGCTCCGGGGCGCCTCCTGGATCCGGCTCCGCCAGGACGTCTACGCCGACGCCCGTCTCGACCGCGACCACGCGCTCGCCTGCCGCGCCGCGCTGCTCCGCCTGCCGCCGGGCACACTGCTCGCCGGGCCCTCGGCGGCCTACCTGCACGGGGTCGAGCACGCCGCCGGCTTCCGGGACGACGTGCACGTCCTGCTGCCGGCGACGGTGCGGGCCGACGCCCAGCCCGGCGTCCGGGTGCACCAGGCCCCGTCGCTGCCCGAGCGCATCGGTCTCGTCATCCCCGCCGCCACCGCGGCCTGCTCGGCAGGCATCACCTCGGATCGAGACGGCCCCGCCATCGGCCGCTGGAGCACCACGTCAGGCCAAGACGGCAGTGCCACCGGGCTCAACAGGGCGGTCACCGCCACGGCGACAGCTGATCGTGCGGCGGTGGGCGGCGAGCCGGGCCTGCCGAGCGGACCAGGCCGACTGCTCCGCACCGAGCCGGCCGTCTGCGCCTGGGAGACGGCGGTCTGGTCCGACCCGGTCCGGGCCGTCGGGATCGTCGACACCCTGCTCAGGATGGGCACGGTCAGTCGGACCGACCTGGCGGGCGTGGCCGACCGCAACGCCGGACGACCCGGTGGCCGCCGGGCGCGGTGGGTGTTCGGCCTGGCGGATCCCGGGGCCCAGTCCCCGTCCGAGTCGCACCTGCGGGTCCGGCTGGTGCTGGCCGGCCTGCCCCGCCCGGTCGCGCAGCACCCGGTGCGCGGGCCATCGGGCCTCGTCCTGCATCCCGCCCTGGCCTGGCCGGAGTTCCGCGTCGCCGTCGAGCACGACGGACAGTGGCACGTCGACCCGGATCAGCTGCACCGGGACCGCCAGCGGCTCGACCAGCTCGTGGCGGCCGGCTGGTTGGTGCTGCACGTGACCGGTCGCCGCCTGCACCGGGAGTTCCCCGCGCTGGTCCGCGAGATCCGCGCCGCGCTGGTGGCAAGGGGCTGGCGACCGTGAGGCACACCGGAACGCCGGCGCGGCGGCATTCAGCCGCCCCTGGTGGAGGCCGGTCGGGATCAGGTTCGGGCGGGCTGGAGGCGGGCGAGCACATCGGGCAGTTCGGCCAGCGTGGACACCTCGGCGTCCGGAGTGAGCCCCGCAGGGCGGGGCAGCCGGCCGCGGTTCAGCCAGACCGCGCGCAGCCCGGCGCGCTGGGCCGCGACCACGTCGTGCTCCGGCGAGTCCCCCACGTAGACGACGTGCTCGGCGGGGAGCCCGGCGGCCGCCACCACGGCCGCGTAGAACTCAGGTGCCGGCTTCTTCGGCAGGCCGTTCTCGTGCGCGTAGAGCTCGAAGGCGAACTCACCGGCGAGCCCGCAGCGTTCGGCGCGGCTGTTGCCGTTGGTGGCGAAGCCCAGCAGGTGGCGGGGGCGCAGCGCGGCCAGCGCGGGCAGCGCGTCCGGAAACGTCCGGGTCAGCGCGAACCGGCGGGCGAAGAAGAGCGCCGCGAACTCGTCCAGGTGGGCATCCAGTCCGGCGCGGGCCAGCGACCGGGCCAGCGCCGCCCGCCGGATCTCCTGCACCGGCGCGGCGCTGAGCGCCCCGAAGACCACGCCCCAGTCCGACTCCAGGTCCGCGAGCGACACCTCGGCCGCCGCCGGGGTCCACCGCCGCATCTCCTCGAGTACGGCCGCCAGCGCGCCGGTGACCGCGGGACGCAGGTCGACCAGGGTCTCGTCGGCGTCGAAGACGACGGCGCCGCGCGGTCGGCTCATCGCTCGGCGGCCAGGGCCGGCTCGGCCGGGGTCGACGGGGCGGCTTCCGGCGTCGAGCGCAGCTCGTCCACCCGGACCAGGGCGACACCGGCGACGATGAGCACCCCGCCGAGCAGTTGGACGGTGCTCGGCAGCTCGCCCAGCACCAGCCAGGCGATCAGCACCGCGAACATCACCTCGGTCAGCCCGACGAAGGAGGAGAGCCGCGCGCCGAGCAGCCGGGCCCCGGCGACGCCGGTCAGGTAGGCCACCACCGCGGCGATCAGCGACAGGCCGGCGATCGGCACCAGCCAGCTCATCTCGTGCCCGGCGAAGCTGACGTCAGCGGTGCCGGCGCGCAGCGGGAGCGCCCGGACCAGACCGAGCAGGAGCAGCACCAGGGCGCCGACGGCCATGCCACCGCTGGCCATCACCACCGACGGCAGCGCCGGGTCGACCCGCCCGGCGATGACGAAGTAGCCGGCCAGCCCGACCCCGGCGCCGAGCCCCCAGAGGACGCCGACCGGGTCGAGCCGGCCGGCGCCGGTCAGGTCCAGCACGAACACCAACCCGCACAGGGCCGCCACCGAACCGGCCACGGTGAGCAGCCGGGGCCGCTGGCCGTGGACCAGCCACATCCAGGCGACCACCAGCACGATGCCCAGGTACTCCAGCAGGAGCGCGACGCCGACCGGCAGGTAGCGGACCGCGTTGAAGAAGCACGCCTGGGCCAGGGCCACCCCGAGCAGCCCGAACACCACGAGCGTGCCGGCGTTGCGGCGCAGCACCGGCCACCGGCCGCGCAGCGCCAGCAGGGCCGGCACGGCCAACACCAGCGCGGCGATGCCGACCCGGGCGAGCACCACCGCCTCGGCGGACCAGTCGCCGGTGATCAGCGGTCGGGCGAAGGTGCCCGAGGTGGCGAAGGTGAGCGCGGAGATCAGCGCCAGGCCGAGGCCGACGCCGGGCCGTTCACGCATCGACAGCTCCTTGGGTCGGCCGGACATTAGTCAAGCGGGGTTATGCTGATGACGCTAGGCCGGCACCCCGACAGGAGTCAAGTTGCTGTTTGCTCATGACACCGAGTGCGGCCTGATCGCGTCCGCGGCGCTCGTCAACACGGCCGGCCCGGACCGGGAAGGGCTGCCCGATGTGGCCGCCCTCGACGAGTTCTTCACCGCGTACGGGTGGACCGGGCGGCACGAGCACACGGAGGCGGAGCTGCGCGAGGTCCGCGCGCTGCGCCCCCGGCTCCGCCGGATCTGGTACGCCGACACCGACGAGGTGGTGGCCGTGGTCAACGGGCTGCTCCGCGAGTCGCACGCGCTGCCCCAGCTCGTCCGGCACGACGACGAGCCGTACCACCTGCACGCCGTGCCGCGGGACGCGCCGCTGGCCACCCGGATGGCGGTCGAGGCCGCCATGGCGCTGGCCGACCTGGTCCGCATGGACGAGCTGAGCCGGCTGCGTCTCTGCGACCACCCCGACTGCGACAATGTGGTGGTCGACCTGTCCAAGAACCGGTCCCGCCGATTCTGCGAGGCCGGCTGCGGCAACCGGGCGGCGGTCAGCGCCTACCGGGCCCGCAAGGCGGCGTCCCACGCCTGACGCACCGCGGCCCCGGCCGTCGGCTAGGGAGGCCGGGGCGCGCCGTGGGTCAGGGGTGGGTCATCCGGAGCAGATCCAGTGCCTCGTCGAGCTGGGTCTCGCTGAGCTTGCCCGAGTCGACGTGCCCGCGGGAAATCACCACCTCGCGGATGGAGACCTGCTTGGCCAGCGCCTCCTTGGCGATCGAGGCGGCCTCGTCGTACCCGAGGTGGCGGTTGAGCGGGGTGACGATCGACGGCGAGCCCTCGGCGTACGCCAGGCAGACCTCGGCGTCCGCGACCAGGCCGACCACGAGGCGGTCGGCGAAAAGCCGGCTCGCCGCGGAGATCAGCCGGATCGACTCCAGCAGGTTGCGGCCCATCACGGGAAGCATCACGTTCAGCTCGAAGTCGCCCTGCGAGCCGGCGAACGCCACCGTGGCGTCGTTGCCGATCACCTGTGCGCACACCTGCCGCATGGCCTCCGCCACCACCGGGTTCACCTTTCCCGGCATGATCGACGAGCCGGGCTGGAGGTCGGGGATCCGCAGCTCCCGCAGGCCCGCGCGGGGGCCGGAGCCCATCCAGCGGATGTCGTTGGCCATCTTGTAGAGGCCGACGGCGACGGTGCGGAGCTGGCCCGAGGTCTCCACCAGCGCGTCGCGGGCGCCCTGCGCCTCGAAGTGGTTACGCGCCTCGGTCAGCGGCAGCCCGGTCGAGGCGCGCAACCGCTCGATCACGGCGGCGGCGAAGCCGAACGGGGTGTTGATGCCGGTGCCCACGGCGGTGCCGCCGAGCGGCAGCTCGGCGAGCCGGGGCAGCGCCCCCTCCAGCCGCTCGACGCCGTAGCGGACCTGGGCCGCGTAGCCGCCGAACTCCTGGCCCAGGGTGACCGGGGTGGCGTCCATGAGGTGGGTACGCCCGGCCTTCACCACGGTCTCGAACTCCGCCGCCTTCTCCTCCAGCGCGCCGGCCAGGTGCTTCAGCGCGGGCAGCAGGTCCTCCACCACGGCCTGGGTGGCAGCCAGGTGGATCGAGGACGGGAAGACGTCGTTGCTGGACTGGGAGGCGTTGACGTCGTCGTTCGGGTGCACGTCGCGGCCCAGCTCCCGGCCGGCCAGCGTGGCGATCACCTCGTTGGTGTTCATGTTGGACGAGGTGCCGGAGCCGGTCTGGAAGACGTCGACCGGGAACTGGTCGTCGTATCCGCCGTCGGCCACGTGCGCGGCGGCGGTGGCGATCGCCTCGGCCACGTCGGCGCCGATCACCCCCAGCTCGCCGTTGACCTGGGCCGCCGCCCCCTTGATCTGCGCCAGGGCCTTGATCTGGGCCGGTTCGATGCCCCGTCCGGAGATCGGGAAGTTCTGCACCGCGCGCTGGGTCTGCGCCCGCCACAGCGCCTCGGCGGGCACCTCCACCTCGCCCATCGAGTCGCGTTCGATCCGATACCCGGTCGCCTCTGGAGTCGTCACGCGTACCATCCTGCCGCGCCCGCCGCCGACGCGCACATGATCGCTCAGTCCAGCTCGGCGAGCAGCGCCGCCACCTCGTCCCGCTCCGGCGCGTCGAGCTGGCGGACGAGATCGAGGGCCCGGGTCGCGTGCGAGCGGGCCGCCGCCGGGTCGGTCGGGCGCAGGCAGCGGGCGATGCCGGCCAGCGCGCCGGCCTCCTCGTGCCGGGCCCGCAGCCGGACCGCGTCCTGGAGCACCCGGCGGTAGAGGTCGAGCGCGCTCCGCACGTCGCCCTGGTCGAGCAGGGCCCGCGCCAATAGGTTGCGGGAGAGGCAGCCGAGGACCCGGTCCCCGGAGGCGGTCACCGCGATCAACGCCTCGCGGTGCAGGGCCGCGGCGGCCTCCGGCCGCCCCAGCTTCCGTTCGATCACGCCCAGTTCGTTGAGCACCTCGCCCTCGCCGAAGCGGTTGCCCTCGCGGCGCTTGAGCCGGAGCGCCAACCGCAGGAACCGCAGCGCGCCGGGAAGGTCGCCGAGCCGGGCCCGCGCGGTGCCCAGGTGACCGATCGCGTTGCGCACGCTGTTCAGGTCACCGGTCTCCCGGCTCAGGGCGAGCTGGCGGCGGGAGACGGCCTGCGCCTCGGCGTACCGGCCCCAGGCCAGCAGGACCACGGTCTGGTTGTTCAGCAGCGCCGACACGGCGGCCGGCTGCCCGGTGGACCGGGCCAGTTCCAGTGCCGCGTCCAGGTGCGCCATGGCCGGCGCCAACTGCCAGTCCGCCCCGTACGCGATGGCCAGGTTGCGGCGGACGGTGGCCTCGCCCTCGCGGTCGCCCAGCCGCCGGCGGATCTGGAGGGCGCCCTCCATCAGCTCGATGGCCTCCGGGAAGCGGCCGAGCCGGAACAGCCCGGAGGCCAGGTAGTTGCGGGTGGTGGCGACGGCCGCCTCGTCGTCGCACCGCTCCGCGGCGCGCAGGGCGACGGTGTGGGTGTCGATCAGCTCGTCCAGGTGGCCCCGGCTGAAGAGGTGGTACCAGCTCACCCGGGCGAGCTGCCAGCAGTGCCGGAGCAGGCCCTCGTCGGCCGCCAGCCGGACCAGCGCCGGCAGGGTGGACCGGTTGCGGTCGAACCACGCCGGGCCCTCCGCCGCGCACGCGGTCACCAGGTCCGGCCGGGGCGGCTCGGGCAGCACCAGGGCGGCCCGGCTGGCCGCCGGCTCCATCGGGCGGGAGATCGCGTGCGCCGCGTGCAGGTGGTGGTCGAGCAGTCGCCGCACCGCCTCGGCCCGCTCCCCGGGCCGTCCCGCCCCGCCCACCAGCTGCCGGGCGAAGTCCCGCACCAGGTCGTGGAAGCGGAACCGGCCGGGCTCGGGCTCCTCCAGCAGATGGGCATCGACCAGGCCGTCCAGGAGGTCCTGCGCCTCGGCCAGCGGCACGTCGGTGACGGCGGCCGCCACCTGGTGGTCGAAGAACACCGCGGGATGGACGCCGAGCAGCCGGAACAGCCGCTGCGCGGCCGGGTCGAGCTGCGCGTACGACAGGTCGAAGGCCTGCCCCACCGAGCGTTCGCCGACGGACAGCTCGATGAGCGCGTCCCGGCCGCCGGCCAGCCGGTCCGCCAGGTCCTGGACCCGCCACCGCGGCCGGTGCACCAGCCGCGCCCCGGCCAGGCGGATCGCGAGCGGCAGGTGGCCGCAGCGGCGGGCCACCTCGGCGGCCGCCTCCGGCTCGGCGGCGACCCGGTCCGCGCCGACCACCCTGGCGAGCAGCTCGACCGCCTCGTCCGGGTCGAGCACGGCCAGTGAGGACGGCCGGCCGCCGTCGAGACCGGTGAGCCGGCGTCGGCTGGTGATCAGCGTGAGGCAGTCCAGGCCGTTGGGCAGCAACGGCGCCACCTGGACCGCGGTGGCCGCGTTGTCGAGCACCACGATCGCCCGCCGCCCGGACAGCTCGCTGCGCCACAGGGCCGCCCGCTCGTCGACGTCGGCGGGGATGCGTGCGGCGGGCACCCCGAGCTGACGGAGCAGCGCGGCCAGGGCGGCCGCCGGGGTGACCGGCTCGCGCTCGCTGTGCCCGTGCAGGTCGATGAAGAGGTGGGCGTCCGGGTAGCGCGCGGCGAGGGCGGCCGCCAGGTGCACGGCCAGAGCGGTCTTCCCGGTGCCGGCCATCCCGTCGATCAGGTGGATCCGGGCGTCGCGCTCCTCGGTCTCCTTGACCAGCCGGGCCAGCGTGTCCTGCCGGCCGGTGAAGTCGCTGATCGCCCGGGGCAGCGCCCGAACCGGACTCGGGGCCGGTTGCTGCGGCCCGGACAGGGCCAGGTCCCCGGCGAGCACACGCTGGTGCAGCTCCTGCAACGCCGCGCCCGGTTCGATGCCCAGCTCCTCGGCGAAGATTCGGCGCCCCTCCCGGTAGACGGTGAGCGCGTCCGCCTGGCGGCCGACCGCGGAGAGGGCCAGCATCAGCTGGCCGCGCAGCCGCTCCCGCAGCGGGTTCCGTTCCACGGTCTCGCTGAGCTCGTCGATCAGGTCGGCCTCCCGGCGCAGCCGCAGCTCGACCTCGACGCACTCCTCCAGCACGGTGAGTCGTTGCTCGTCGAGCGCCTGCGCCCGCCGCCGCACGCTGCGGCTCGCGATCCCGCTCAGCGCCGACCCGCGCCAGAGCGCCAGCGCGGCCCGGTAGTGGCGGCTCGCCTCGGCCGGCTGCCCGGCGTCGACCGCCGCCCGGCCGGCCTCGACCGTCTGAGCGAAGACCTCGGCGTCCAGGTCGGCCGGGGCGATCCGGATGCCGTACCCGACCGGGTCGGTGACGATCGTCTCCGGCGGCAGGCCGAGCACGACGAGGCGCTGCCGCAACCGGGACACGCAGATCTGAAGCTGGGTACGGGTGGTGGCCGGTGGCCGCTCCTCCCAGATGGCGTCGACGAGCTCCTCGACGGGCACCACCCGACCGGCCCGCAACAACAGCATGGCCAGCAGTGTCCGATCGCGACCCGCGGTGATGGTGGCCTCGCCACCACCGACCCGCAGCGGCCCCAGAATCCCGAACCGCATCCGCGCCCCCGCACGCCTCTTGTGGAACTTCCAGCAGCGTAACCCGCTGGTAACCACGCGCGGCGGGCGGGTGATAGCGACGTGATAGCGGATCGACAGCACCAGGCCGGAGACTCGTGCCGGGTTGCCGGGACACGGCATCCGACGGGGGCGGTGCGCCCGCCCGGGCGTGGACCCGGGCGGGCGCACCGATGTCGATGAATGCCCCGATCCCGGAACGGCGTCACGTCCGCCGGCCGGCGTTCGCTGAGCTGGCGGCACGACGAAGGGGCACCAGGTGGGATCCCGCCCGGCGCCCCTTTCGCGTACGTCGGAGGTCAGCGCCGCCCGACGGTGAGCACCGGCTTGGTGACCTCGGCGAAGAAGTCCTCGCCCTTGTCGTCGACCACGATGAAGGCCGGGAAGTCCTCCACCTCGATCTTCCAGACCGCCTCCATGCCCAGCTCGGGGTATTCGAGCACCTCGACGTGCTTGATGCAGTCCTGGGCGAGGCGGGCGGCCGGGCCGCCGATCGAGCCGAGGTAGAAGCCGCCGTGCGCCTGGCAGGAGCGGGTGACCTGGGCGGAGCGGTTGCCCTTGGCCAGCATCACCATCGAGCCGCCGGCCGCCTGGAACTTCTCCACGTAGGCGTCCATCCGGCCGGCGGTGGTCGGGCCGAACGAGCCGGAGGCGTAGCCCTCGGGGGTCTTGGCCGGGCCGGCGTAGTAGACGGCGTGGTCCCGCAGGTACTGCGGCATCGGCTCACCGGCGTCCAGCCGCTCGGCGATCTTGGCGTGCGCGATGTCCCGGGCCACCACCAGCGGGCCGGTCAGCGACAGCCGGGTCTTCACCGGGTACTTCGACAGCTCGGCGCGGATCTCGTCCATCGGCCGGTTGAGGTCGACCCGGACCACCTCGGAACTGTCCAGCTGGGCGTCGGTGACGTCGGGCAGGTAGCGCGCCGGGTCGGTCTCCAGGCGCTCCAGCCAGACGCCCGACGGGGTGATCTTGGCGACCGCCTGGCGGTCGGCCGAGCAGGAGACCGCGATGGCCACGGGGCAGGAGGCGCCGTGCCGGGGCAGCCGGACCACCCGGACGTCGTGGCAGAAGTAGCGCCCGCCGAACTGCGCGCCGATGCCGAAGTTGCGGGTCAGCTCCAGCACCTCGGCCTCGAGTTCGAGGTCGCGGAAGCCGTGCGCGCTCATCGAGCCCTGCGTCGGGAGGGCGTCGAGGTACTTGGCGGATGCGTATTTGGCGGTCTTCAGCGCGTACTCGGCGGAGGTGCCGCCGATGACAATGGCCAGGTGGTAGGGCGGGCAGGCCGCGGTGCCGATGAGGCGCAGCTTCTCCTCCAGGAACTGCATCATCCGCGTCGGGTTCAGCAGCGCCTTGGTCTCCTGGTAGAGGTAGGACTTGTTGGCCGAGCCACCGCCCTTGGCCATGAAGAGGAACTTGTAGGCGTCGGGGTGCCCGTCCGGGTCCTCGGCGTAGAGTTCGACCTGGGCGGGCAGGTTGCTCCCGGTGTTCCGCTCCTCCCACATGGTCAGCGGGGCGAGCTGGGAGTAGCGCAGGTTGAGCCGGGTGTAGGCCTGGTAGACGCCGCGCGAGATCGCCTCGGCGTCGGTGCCGTCGGTGAGCACGTGCCGGCCGCGCTTGCCCATCACGATCGCGGTGCCGGTGTCCTGGCACATCGGCAGCACGCCACCGGCGGCGATGTTGGCGTTGCGCAGCAGGTCCAGCGCGACGAACCGGTCGTTCGGCGAGGCCGCCGGGTCGTCGATGATCGAGCGGAGCTGGGCCAGGTGGGCCGGGCGCAGGAAGTGGGCGATGTCGTGCATCGCCTCGGCGGTCAGCGCGGTCAGCGCGGTGGGCTCCACGGTGAGGAACCGACGGCCACCCGGGCCGTTGACGACGTCGACGCCCTCATCGGTGACCAGCCGGTATTCCGTCTGGTCGGGCCCGGTCGGCAGCAGGGGGGCGTACGAGAAGGCGGCGGCACTGCTCATGACCGAAAAGCCTAGGGCAGAGCCGTCGATCGGTGGCACCCGCCGGGTGCGTCCTGGGACGCCGCTCTCACCCGGCCTCACTTGCCGTCGGCGCAGAGTTCGTTCTTCGGGCCGCAGCTGCCCTGGTCGGTCGGGGGCCGCCAGGTGTCGCCCGGGTCCGGCGCGGGCACCGCGCCCTCGTCCGGCGGGGGCACCCCGGCCGCGCCGGCGCCCCACCGGACGTACCCGATCTCCCGGCCCTCTCCGATGATCATGCCGTTCGGGCCGACCGCCAGGGCGTTCGCCGAGGTGCGCAGCAGGACCATCTCGTGCCCGCTCCGCGGCTCGACCGCGATCAGCCGGGACGGTTTCTCCTCGGCGATCAGCGCCGCGTACGGGGTGAGCACCGCGCCGGTCTTCCCGCCGGCCGGCCGGGTCCACCGGGTGCTGTCGGCCGACAGCTCCCGGCCGATCAGCGTGCT
Source organism: Micromonospora sp. NPDC004540 (assembly GCF_040610095.1). NCBI lineage: Bacteria > Bacillati > Actinomycetota > Actinomycetes > Micromonosporales > Micromonosporaceae > Micromonospora > Micromonospora sp. NPDC004540. Next base: position 42,078 of record NZ_JBEXLR010000014.1, on the reverse strand, counting down.
CTTGTCGGCGCTGCGCACCAGCGCGTAGCGGTCGTCGACGGCGAGCAGCTTCTCGCCCTCCGCGCCGACCTGGAGCAGCCGGCCGTCGTAGCCGTCGATCACCGCCTCGCGCCCGTCCGGGGCGACCCCGATCAGCACGTTCCGCGCGCCCTGCGGGTCCTCCCGCTGCACGCAGCCGGCGTAGTCGGCGGTGCGCAGGTTCACCCCGTTGCGCCGCCACACCTGCTGGCCGGTGGCCGGGTCGATGGCGGTGACCGTGAAGTAGCAGGTCCCGTCGCGGGAGGTGGCGGCGATCCGGAGCAGCCGCCCGCCGATCACCGCGAGCCGCTCCTCGCGGCCGGGCTCGACATTCTGGACCACCCGGCCGGTGGCGGTGTCCACCACGTGCACCCGGTCGTCGACCGGGAACCCGAGCAGCGGCGGGACGGACTCCGGCCCGGCCACCCCGCCGTCGATCCGCGGGGCGCCCAGCCGCCGGGTCCCGAGCAGCTCCGGGTTGTCGGCGAGCACCCCGCTGTTCACGCCCGGCAGGAAGGAACTCCAGAGCGGAGTGGTCCCGCGCGGCTGCCAGGCCCGCAGGGTGCAGTCGGTGGGCTCCACGCAGTATGCGTCGAGCAGCAGGTTCCGGTAGGTCCAGACCGCGATGGCCCGCTCGTCGCGGCGACGGACCACGCCGGTGGCGGGGTCGAGCACCTCGTACCCCTTGTCCAGGAGCTTGCCCACGGCGACGACCGGGTCCCGCTCGCTGCCGGCCACCGCCGCCCAGTCGGCCTTGCGCTCCCAGAGCTGCGCGCCGTTGGCCAGGCTGCGCGCCTCGACCCGGGTGCGCTGCTCGACGATCACGGTGTCGCCGGCGATGGTGACGCTTCTCGGTGTGCCGCCGACCCGCTGCTGCCAGACCGGCTCGGGGTCGGCGATCGGCCTGCTCCGGTCGATCCAGTCCGAGATGGCGGGGAACGGGTTCCACACCCCGGTGGAGACGAGCACGACCACGGTGATGAGCCCCAGCAGCAACCAGCCGCGTACACCAAGGCCCTTCACACCGCACACGGTAGCGACGACCACCGCTGCGCCGGCCCCCCGAACGGCCGTGTCGCGCCGCTTTCTCGGTCAGCCGCCGTGCGGTGCGCCGCGTGCGGCGGAGCGGACCAGGGGCAGGGTGCGGTAGGGGATCTGCTCGGCGAGGGCGATGATCGTGGAGGCGCGGCGGATGCCCTCGGAGGCGACGATCTGGTCGATGACCCGCTGGAGGTCGGTGTTCGACCGGGCCACGATGCGGCAGAGCAGGTCGCTGGAGCCCGTGATGGTGTGCGCCTCCAGCACCTCGGGGATGGCGGCCAGGTGCGCGGTGACCGGGTCGTGGCCGTGCCGCTGGCTGATCTCCAGGGTCACGAAGCTGGTCACCCCGAAGCCGATGGCGGCCGGCGAGATGTCCGGCCCGAACCCGGCGATCACCCCCCGCTCGACCAGCTTGTCGAGCCGGGCCTGGACCGTGCCCCGGGCCACGCCGAGCCGCCGCGAGCACTCCAGCACCCCGATCCGGGGCTCCTCGGCGAGCAGATCGATCAAGCGGGCATCCAGCGCGTCGAGCTGTACATCCTGACCAGTGTTCATGGGGTTTCACATTACCGAATGCACAACCTGACCAGCAATTTCGCCAACTGTTGCCCAACGGGCGGCCGCGCAGCGATCCTCGCCACAACAGCAGACCAACGGCGGCCCACGAGGCCGGCCGGTACGCAAGGGAGGCCACCATGACCCAGGCGATCGACCGACCCCAGTCGACCGAGGAGGTCGACGTCGACGCCCTCGTCGGCGCCGTCGACCACGACATCACCCACGACCCGTTCCCGGTCAAGGGCCTCGACCACGTGCACTTCCTGGTGGGCAACGCCAAGCAGGCCGCCCACTACTACTCCACCGCGTTCGGCATGACCTGCGTGGCGTACCGGGGTCCGGAGCAGGGCTACCGGGACCACGCCCAGTACGTGCTGACCAGCGGCTCCGCCCGGTTCGTGCTGACCGGCGCGGTCCGCCCGGGCGCCGAGGGCGCCGAGCACGTGGCCAAGCACAGCGACGGCGTCTCCGACATCGCGCTGGAGGTGCCGGACGTGGACGCCGCGTACGCACACGCCACCGCCCAGGGCGCGACCGGCCTGGTCGAGCCGCACGACGTCAGCGACGAGCACGGCACCGTCCGGATGGCGGCCATCGCCGCGTACGGCGACACCCGGCACACGCTGGTCGACCGGTCTCGCTACACCGGGCCGTTCCTGCCCGGCTTCGTGGCCCGCGGCCCGATCGTGGACCGGCAGCCGATGATCGACGCCGGCATCCAGCCGAAGCGCTTCTTCCAGGCCGTCGACCACGTGGTCGGCAACGTGGAGCTGGGCCGGATGGACGAGTGGGTCGAGTTCTACAAGCGGGTCATGGGCTTCAGCAACATGGCCGAGTTCATCGGCGACGACATCGCCACCGACTACTCGGCGCTGATGAGCAAGGTGGTCGCGAACGGCACCCGCAAGGTGAAGTTCCCGCTCAACGAGCCGGCCGTCGCCCGCAAGAAGTCGCAGATCGACGAGTACCTCGAGTTCTACCAGGGCCCGGGTGCCCAGCACATCGCCGTGGCCACCAACGACATCCTCGCCAGCGTCGACGCGATGCGGGCCGCGGGCGTCGAGTTCCTGGACACCCCGGACTCCTACTACGAGGACCCGGAGCTGCGCGCCCGGATCGGCGAGGTGCGGGTGCCGATCGAGGAGCTGAAGTCCCGCAAGATCCTGGTCGACCGGGACGAGGACGGCTACCTGCTCCAGATCTTCACCAAGCCGGTGCAGGACCGCCCGACCGTCTTCTTCGAGCTGATCGAGCGGCACGGCTCGCTGGGCTTCGGCAAGGGCAACTTCAAGGCCCTGTTCGAGGCCATCGAGCGGGAGCAGGAGAAGCGCGGCAACCTGTAACACTGTCCGCGTGACCCAGCCTTCGAACGCGTCTCCGCCGCCCGCCGGGCCCCCGCCCGCGGGCGGCGGCTTCGCACCGCCGTCCGGGCCGTACCTGCCGCCGTCGCAGCACACCCCGCCCACCTACGCCGGGCTGCCGAGCTACCCCCCGCCACCCCCGGGGTACGCCCCGCACGCCGGCTTCGTGCCGGCCACCCGGGCCCCCAACGGGCAGCCGCTGGCCGGCTTCGGCGAGCGGCTGGTGGCCTGGCTGATCGACACCGCGGTGGCGACCGCCGTGGCGATGGTGCTCTTCGCGCCGGTCTTCTTCTGGCTGGTCGTCAAGATGGTCGACGACATGCCGCCGCCCGGGCCGGACGGGAGGGTGGCAGGGCCCGACTTCGCCACGGTCATGACCGACTTCTTCCTGCCGGTGCTCCTCGCCGAGTTCGGCGTCTTCGCGCTCCTGCTCGTCTTCTACTGGCTCTACCACGTCGAGTACGCCCGCCGGACCGGGCAGACGCTCGGCAAGAAGGTGATGAAGCTGCGCATCGTGCCGCTCGACCCGAACACCCCGCTCACCCGGGGCATGCTCGGCAAGCGGTACCTGGTGGAGTTCGTCGCCGGCGCGCTGCTGCCCTTCGCGAACTACGTCGACGGCTTCTGGCAGCTCTGGGACAAGCCCTGGCAGCAGTGCCTGCACGACAAGTTTGCCGGCACCGTCGTCGTTAAGGTTGCACCGTGAGCGAGCACAGCGAGGCACGGCCGTGAGCGTGCAGCCCGGCTGGTACGTCGACCCCGCCGATCCCGAGACCCGCCGGTACTGGGACGGCGAGGGGTGGATCGGCGCGCCGATCCCGGTCGACGCCACCCCGCCCGACGGACCACCGCCGCCCGAGCCGGCTCCCGCTGCCGCACCGGCCCCCGCCGCGGCCGCGCCGCAGTCGGGCCAGCCCGCCCCGGGCGGCCCGGCCGTCGGCCCCTACCCGGGCTCGCCCGCCGCTGGCCCCGGCCAGCCGTGGCCGGGACAGCCGACCCAGCCCGGCCCCTGGCCGGGACAGCCGGGACAGCCGGGACAGCCGGGACAGCCGGGACCGTGGGCGGGTCGGCCCGGCCAGCAGGGGCCGCCGCCGGGCTGGCCGTACCCAGGCTGGCCGGGGCGGCCGCCGATGCCGCGCCCGCACGGGCTGCCGCTCGCCTCGTACGGCGCCCGGCTGGTCGCCCGCCTCATCGACTTCGGCGTGGTGTTCCTGCTCAACGCCGCGGTCAACGGCTGGTTCGTCTGGCGTCTCCTCGGTGAGTGGGCCGCTCCGTGGCAGGAGTTCGTGCGGCGGGTCAACGCGGGTGACACCACCAACGAGCCGCTGCCGCCCCCCGGCGAGCAGTTCACCGGCCTCCTGGTCGCCATCCTGCTGATCGCCACCGCGCTCTGGTTCGCCTACGAGGTGCCCTCGATGGCGGCCCGCGGGCAGACCTTCGGCAAGCGGCTGATGGGCGTCCGCGCGGTGCCGGTCGAGACCGACCAGCCGCTCGGCTTCGGCCGGGCCACCCGGCGCTGGAGCACCCTGGGCCTGCCCACCCTGCTCTGGTACTGCTTCGGCCTGGGCCTGCTGCTCCAGTTCGTCGACGCGGTCTCCCCGCTCTTCGACCAGCCGCTGCGCCAGGCCCTGCACGACAAGCGGGCGCAGACCGTGGTGGTCCAGCTTCCCCGCACCCGGCCCGACACCCGTACCACCCCGCGCGACCGCGCCAACCCCCCGGGAGACACCCCATGACCGACACCGGACGTCACCAGCCTCCGCTGCGGCTCACCCGCGCCGACCTGGACGCGCTGCCCAACTACGTGCCCGGGCGGAGCCCGGCCGACCTGGCCCGCGAGCTGGGCCTGCCCGAGGCGATCAAGCTGGCCAGCAACGAGGTCCCGTACGGCCCGCTGCCCGGCGTGGTCGAGGCGGTCGCCGAGGCGGTCGCCGGCTCGCACCGCTACCCCGACATGGGCGTGGTGGCGCTGCGCCAGGCCCTCGCCGAGCGGTACGGCGTGGACGCCGACCGGATCGCCACCGGCTGCGGTTCGGTGGCGCTGGCCGAGCACCTGGTCCGGGCCACCTGCCTCCCCGGCGACGAGTTGCTCTACTCGTGGCGGTCCTTCGAGGCGTACCCGATCATCGCGGCGACCAGCGGCGCGACCAGCGTGCGGGTGCCGAACGACGCCGGCCACGGCCACGACCTGGCCTCGATGGCGGCGGCGGTGACCGACCGGACCCGGATGATCCTGGTCTGCAACCCGAACAACCCGACCGGCACGGCGGTCCGCAAGGCCGAGCTGGACCGCTTCCTCGACGCCGTGCCGGACGACGTGCTCGTGGTGATCGACGAGGCGTACCGGGAGTTCGTCACCGACCCCGAGGTGCCGGACGGCCTCAGCTACCTGGACCGGCCGAACGTGGCGGTGCTGCGCACCCTGTCCAAGGCGTGGGGCCTGGCCGGCCTGCGGATCGGCTGGCTGGTCGCCGAGCCGACCGTGGCGGCCGCGGTGCGGAAGGTGGTCACCCCCTTCTCCACCAGCATGGCCGCCCAGGCGGGCGCGCTGGCCGCGCTGACCCAGGCCGACGAGGTCGAGCGGCGCTGCGCGCTGGTCGTCGCCGAGCGGGACCGGGTCACCGAGGCGCTGCGCAAGTTCGTCCCGGACGTGCCGGAGAGCCAGGCCAACTTCGTCTGGCTGCCGCTGGGCGAGCGGGCCGTCGAGTTCGGCAAGGCGTGCGAGGCGCGCGGCGTGATCGTCCGACCGTTCCCCGGCGACGGGGTGCGGGTCACCATCGGCACGCCGGCGGAGAACGACGCCTTCCTGACCGCCGCCGAGGCCGCGCTGGCCTGACGGCAGGTCCGATCGCCCCCCGGTCAGGTCAGGGCCAGCAGCACCGGCTCGGCCATCAGGAAGTACCCCTGGTCGTCGTCGTCCGGGCGGGCCCGCTCGCGGACCCGCTCCACCGCCACGTAGCCGTCCGCCGCGTGCGCCCGGCCGGGTTGCCAGCCGATCCCGTCCCGGCCGATGTCCATGGCGAACCGGGACCGCTCGGCGCCGGTCACCGGGTCGACGGTGACCAGGTCCCGCCCCTCGGTCAGCAGGTGCACGCGGCCCGGCTCGACCGCCAGGATCCGGACCGCTCCGAGGTCGGCCCGGCGCCACAGCTCCTCGCCCGTCCGGGCGGACCGCCCGGTCACCACACCGCCCGCGGTCCCCACCGCGCGCTCACCGTCCAGCTCGGTGTCCGGGCCGTCGAGGGCGGGAGCGGCCACCGGCTCACCCGCGCGGACCACCAGCCAGCCCCGGCCGGTCTCGTCGCCGCGCCCCGAGGTGCGCAGTCCCCGGCAGGCCGAGTGCCCGTCCCGGCAACCGACCGGGGTGACCACGAGCTGGTCCGGCGCGTCCGGCGGCCGCCAGCGGGTCCGCACCGCGCCGGTCGCGGCGTCCCGGAACTCGACCGTGGCCGGACCGGCGCAGGAGTCCACCCCGAGCAGCTGGCCGGTGGCCGTGGTGCCCACGTCGGCGCGGCAGCCCCGCGCCACCTCGGCCCGCCACAGCCGGCGGCCGTCCGCCAGGGCGTACCCGCCGACCGCGCCCGGCCCGGCGGCGACCAGCACGGCACGGCCGTCGGTCGCCCGGGTGACGTGCAGGCCCGCCGGGTCCCAGACCGTGGCGGCGTAGGTGCGACGCGGCTTCGGCACGGCGCCCGGCTCGGGCCCGTCGGCCCGCCAGGCGACCCGCCCGGTACGCGCGTCCAGCGCCACCAGCTTCCCGTCGGACCAGCGGCTCACCACCGTGGTGCCCTCGGCGAGCACCCCGACCAGCTTCGCCGGCCAGCGGCGGTAGGACCAGAACGGGGTGACCCGGTGCTTACCGGAGACGGGCTGGTCGGCGTAGACCTGGCGGGCGCCCGCGTAGACGCGGAGCCGGCCGTCCACGACCAGCGGTGCGACCGGCAGCCGGCCGATCACGCCGACCGGCGGGGTGGGCGCGACCGGGTACGCGCCCCGGGCGACCGTCTCGACCTCGGCGGGCGCGAGGACCCGGAGGACCACGGCGGCCGCCGCCGCGACGGCCAGCACCGCCACGACCGCCACCACGATCCGTCGCCCCGAGGGCTTCCGCATGCCGCACCTCCGCCCGGCACCCTACCCAGCGGCGGCTCCCGTGGGCCGCACCGGCCGGCCCGGGTCAGGTCCGATCAGCGGGTCGGTTCAGGCGGCCTCGGCGGACCGGGTGGGCCCGACGGCCAGGGCCAGGTCGGCCAGGTCGCGGCGGAGGGCGCCCTCCACCGCCCGGGCGGCCAGGCCGCCGAGGATCAGCGCCAGCACCCGGCCGTACGGGCGGGTCGGCACCGCCTCGTGCTCGACGGTCACCTCGGTGCAGCCGCGCCGCCGGCGCTCGACGGTGCGCAGCGTCCAGGTGATCCGGTAGTCGGCGCCCGCGCCCCGCGAGCTGAGCACCAGCCGCGCCGGGGCGACCGCCTCGACCACCAGGAACTCTTCCGCCTCGGCCACGCCGTCCGGCCGGACCCGGGTCTCCCGCCAGGCGGTGCCGGGGCCGAGGTCGCCGGGGCTGAGGACGTCGACCGCACCGACCGCGGAGAGCCAGTCGGCCCGCGCGGGGAGGTCGGTGAGGAGCCGCCAGACGTCGACGTCCTGCGCTTCGATGAATGCGGAAACCGTGACCGTCGACATGGCACCTCCCGTGTCGTCCACGGTACGGGCCGTCACCGGGTAACGGGAGCCTTGCGGTGACATTTCCACCACTGGTGCCCCGACCGGGGCACCGGGCGTGCGGTCAGGGGCGGAAGGCATCACCCCGGATCGCGGCGACGAACGCCGTCCAGCCCGGTGGGCTGACCGCGAGCGTCGGGCCCTGGGGGTCCTTCGAGTCGCGTACGCCCACCACGCCGTGCGCGGCGGACACGTTGGTCGCCACCTCGACGCACAGACCCTGATCGTTGGAGCGGCTGCTGGTTCGCCAGACGGCGCCGGTCAGCTCGGTCATCTCCCGGTCCTTCCTGTTCCACTCGGGTGCGCCCCGGCCCGCACCGCCGGGGCGCACGCAATCCGCGACGATCAACGGCGCAGGAAACGCCCCCGGTCGCACAGCGGGTGCGACCGGGGACGGAGAGTGAACAGGGGATGGCTCAGCGGGCCGGCAGGATGCTTCCGGTGACCTCGCCGAGGGCGATGGTGGTGCCGTCCGGGCCGGGCGCGGTGGCGGTGATCGTCACCGTGTCGCCGTCCTCCAGGAAGGTCCGGGCGGCGCCGTCGGCGAACTTGACCGGCTCGGTCCCGCCCCAGGTCAGCTCCAGGAACGAGCCGACCTGCCCGCGTTCCGGCCCGGAGACGGTGCCGGAGGCGTAGAGGTCGCCGGTCCGCAGCGACGCGCCGTTGACGGTGAGATGGGCGAGCTGCTGGGCCGGGGTCCAGTACATGGTGGCGAAGGGCGGCTCGGCCACCCGCTCGCCGTTCCACTCGACCGACAGGGTCAGGTCCAGCCCGACGTGCGGGGTGTCACGCAGGTAGTCCTGCACCGGCGGGTCCTGGTGGGGGGCCGGCACGAAGGCGTCGGCCAGCGCGTCCAGCGGGGTGACCCAGGCCGAGACCGAGGTGGCGAAGGACTTGCCCAGGAACGGCCCGAGCGGCTGGTACTCCCAGGCCTGGATGTCCCGGGCCGACCAGTCGTTGACCAGCACCACACCGAAGACGTGGTCGGCGAAGTCGGCGACCGCGACCCGGTCACCGAGCCGGCTCGGCACGCCGACCACGAAGCCGACCTCGGCCTCGATGTCCAGCCGGACGGAGGCGCCGGTGGTCGGGCCCTGCGCGGTGGCCCGCTGCCCGGTCGGGCGCACCACCGGGGTGCCGGAGACGACCACCGTGCCGGCCCGGCCGTGGTAGCCGATCGGCACGTGCTTCCAGTTCGGCAGCAGCGGCGGCTGCCCGGGACGGAAGATCTGCCCGACGTTCGACGCGTGGTGCTCGGACGAGTAGAAGTCGACGTAGTCGGCGACCTCGAACGGGAGCAGCAGCTCCACCTCGCGCAGCGGCACCAGCAGCGGCTCCACCGCCGGCTGGTGCGCCGCGTCGGTGAGCAGCTCGGTGACCCGCTGCCGGACGGCGGTCCACTGCGGACGGCCGAGTGCCATGAAGTCGTTGAGGGTGGGCCGGCCGAGCGCGCCGGCGGCCAGCACCAGCCCGGCGGCCTCCGCGCCGGCCAGGTCCAGCACGAAGTGGCCGATGCGCACGCCGATCCGCGGCTCGCGGCCGCCCTGCCGGAACACCCCGTACGGCAGGTTGCTCACCCCGTACGGCGACCCCGCCGCACCCGTCACCCAGCTCATTCGTCAAAGCCCCCGTTCACCAGCCCCAGCCGGATCAGATCGGTCAGTGGTTCGGAGATGCTGCACGAGCCGTAGCCGACCCAGAGCGGGCGCTCGGCCTCCCGGTGCGACCGGGCCAGCTCGACCACCCGCAGCGGATCGGTGGCGGCGAGCAGTTCGGCCACCCCGTCCACCTCTGCGCCACCGGTGGCGGCCAGGGTGGCCGCCAGCACGTTGACGAAGCCGTGGTGGGTGAAGCCGGTCTCCGGGTCCCGGTGCCGGATCGCGTGGTGCAGCCCGGCGGTCAGCTTGAACGGCAGCTCCCGGTCCCGGCAGGCGCAGATCACCGCGGCCAGTTCGACCGGGGTCGGGAAGAGCTCCGCGGCCAGCCCGCCGGTGCGGAACTTGGCGGCCACGGGCAGCCCGCCGGCCCGCGCCTCGGCGAGGGCGTCCAGCGCGCCCATCAGCCCGAAGGTCAGCGGGATCTCGGCGTAGACGGTGGTGCCGCCGAGGCGCTCGGCGAGCTTGACCAGGTCGGCGAGGCCGGGCTGCGGGTCCTCGCCGCGCTTGGCGACGGGCGCCTCGACCTGGCGGACGGCGAGCCGGGCGTCCGCCTCGGCGAGGGCCGTCTCCAGCCGGCCGACCGGCACGTCGCCGATCACGCCGACCGCCAGGGTCGCCTCGGGGGCGAGCAGGTCGGGCAGGTCGGGCAGGGTCGAGGCGGGCAGCAGCAGCGGGCCGACCAGGTCGGCGTACCAGCCGGCACGGTGCTGACGATGCGCGGTCACCGCGTCCGGCAGCGCGGCGCTGCCGGGCGGGAAGACCGCCGCGTCGTCGACCAGGCCGGCGAGGAGGCGGGGCACCTGCGTTGACACGAGACAAGAATCTACGGGACGCTACGAGGAACGGACAACCGCGTCCGATTATCGGACGTCACCGGCCGGAGAACGGGACATATCGGGAGGCGAGATGCCGTACTACCGCAGCGTCGGCGAGGTGCCGCGCAAGCGTCACACCCAGTTCCGCCAGCCCGACGGCACCCTCTACGCCGAGGAGCTGGTCGGTCAGGAGGGCTTCTCCTCCGACTCGTCGCTGCTCTACCACCGGCATGCGCCCACCGCGATCGTGGCCGCCGAGGAGTTCACCCCGCCCGCCTTCACCCGGGTGCCCAACCTGCCGCTCAAGCCGCGGCACCTGCGCACCCACAAGCTCGACGGCACCGGCGCCGACCCGGTGCTCGGCCGGCAGTACCTGCTCGCCAACGACGACGTGCGGATCGCGTACGTGCTGGCCGACCGGCCGTCGCCGCTGTTCCGGGACGCCACCGGCGACCACTGCCTCTACCTCGAGTCCGGGTCGCTGCGGGTCGAGTCGCCGTTCGGCGTGCTGGAGGCGGTGGCCGGCGACTACGTCGTCATCCCCACCTCGACCATCCACCGCCTCGTGCCCACCGGCGACGAGCCGACCCGGCTGCTCGCCATCGAGGCCGCCGGCCACATCGGCCCGCCGAAGCGCTACCTCTCGGTGCGCGGGCAGTTCCTGGAGCATTCGCCGTACTGCGAGCGGGACGTCCGCGGACCGGACACGCCGCTGCTGGTCGACGAGACCGACGTCGAGGTGCTGGTCCGCCACCGCCGCGGTTGGACGAAATACGTGTACGCGAACCACCCGTTCGACGTCGTCGGCTGGGACGGGCACATGTACCCGTGGGCGTTCTCCATCCACGACTTCGAGCCGATCACCGGCCGGATCCACCAGCCGCCGCCGGTGCACCAGACCTTCCAGGGCCCGAACTTCGTGATCTGCTCCTTCGTGCCGCGCAAGGTGGACTACCACCCGGACGCCATCCCGGTGCCGTACAACCACCACAACGTCGACTCCGACGAGATGCTCTTCTACACCGGCGGCAACTACGAGGCCCGGCGCGGCTCCGGCATCGAGCAGGGCTCGATCTCGCTGCACCCGTCCGGCTTCACCCACGGCCCCCAGCCGGGCGCCGCCGAGCGGTCGATCGGGGCCGACTTCTTCGACGAGCTGGCGGTCATGGTCGACACCTTCCGCCCGCTGGACCTCTGCGACGCCGGGACCGCCTGCGAGGACGACGCGTACGCCTGGACCTGGGCGCGCCGGGCCTAGCGCACGGGACGGTGGTCGGCGCGGGCGAGCACGGCGAACCCGGCCACCACCGTCACGGTGATCCCGGCGACGAGCGGCCACGGGCCGCCGACCAGGGCGTAGAGCACCAGCAGCGCCGGGGCGGCGGCCACCGCGTACCCGGCCAGGGCCAGGTCGCGGTCGGTGCCGACCAGCCCGGGCAGCCGGGCCGCGTACCGAAAGACCAGCAGCGCCCCGCCGAGCGCGGCCAGCGCCGCGAGGACCCGGGACGGGCCTGGCGCGACCGGGGCCAGGAAGGCGACCAGCACGGTGGCGAGCAGCGACCAGCCGGCGCCGTGGAGCACCAGGCGGCGCAGCCCGTCGGTCACGGTCGGGCCGGCGTCGCCGCGCGTCGGGTCCATGGCCGCCACCTCGGCCAGGTGCTCCAGCGCCTCGGCGTAGCGGCGCTGCTCCAGCCGGATCACGCCCATGTCGTGCCGCGCCGCGGCCAGCTCCGGGTCCAGCCGCAACGCCTCCCGGTAGGCCCGCTCGGCCAGGTCGTACAGCTCCAGCCGGGCCGCGACCAGGCCGAGCACCAGGTGCGCCTGGGCGGTCTCCGGGGCCAGCTCCACACCTCGCCAGGCGGCGTTGAGCGCCGGCTGCCCGTTGCGCGCGCCGGCCAGGATCGCGGCGGCGCTGCGCTGGGCGTACGCGTCGTCCGGGCCGAGCGCCAGGATCTCGTCCCCGGTGCTCGCCGCGGCCTTCCACCGGCCCAGGTCGACCAGGGCGAAGCCGCGCGCCACGAGCGGTGACAGGGTTCCGGGTGCGGCGGCCACGGCCGCCTCGGCGACCGGCAGCGCCACCGCCGAGCGGTCGGCGGCGAGGTGCACCCGGGCCAGCATGGTCAACGCCTCGGCGTGGCCGGAATAGGTGGCGAGCGCCGCGTCGAGTTCCTCGGCGGCCTCGTCGTACCGGCCCAGCTCGGCGAGGAGCTGCGCGCGCTGGAGGTAGCCATCGGCGGCGGACTGGTCGGGGGCGGCGTCACTCGACATCCCGGCGAGCGTAACCGCCGGCGGCCCACCGCGCCCGCTGACCTATTCGGCCGGCGCCTCGTGGACCAGGGCCACCGCGATGCCGGTGAGCCCCTCGCCGCGCCCGGTGAAGCCCAGGCCGTCGGTGGTGGCGGCGGAGACGGACACCGGCGCGCCGACCGCCGCCGAGAGCACCCGCTGCGCCTCCTCCCGGCGCGGACCGATCTTGGGTCGGTTGCCGATCACCTGCACCGACACGTTGCCGATCTCGAAACCGGCCGCCCGGACCCGCCGGGCGCTCTCGGTCAGCAGCGCCACCCCGGACGCGCCCGCCCACTCCGGCTGGTCCACCCCGAAGTTGGCGCCCAGGTCGCCGAGGCCGGCCGCGGAGAGCAGCGCGTTGCAGGCGGCGTGCGCCGCCACGTCGGCGTCCGAGTGGCCGGCCAGGCCGTCCTGGTCCGGCCAGTGCAGGCCGGCGACCCAGCAGGGTCGCCCGGCCGCGAAGGCGTGCACGTCGGTGCCGATGGCCACCCGAGGAACGATCATGACCCGAGGGTACGCGTCAGGCGCCGGCGGCCAGCAGGTGCTCGGCCAGGGCCAGGTCGAACGGGCGAGTGATCTTCAGGGCCAGCTCCGACCCGGGTACGCAGACCACCGGGACGCCCAGCTTCTCGACCAGGCCGGCGTCGTCGGTGAGCGGGTCGCCGGCCGCCTCGTGGGCGGCGGTCAGCACCGACCGGCGGAAGCCCTGCGGGGTCTGCACCGCGCGCAGGGCGGCCCGGTCGACCGTGCCGAGGACCCGCTCGCCGGCGTCGACCTCCTTGACGGTGTCGACCACGGGCAGCACCGGGATCACCCCGTCGTGGCCGGCACGGACGGCCGCCGCCACCGACTCGACCAGCTCGGGCGGGGTGAGCGCCCGGGCCGCGTCGTGCACGAGGACGATCTCCGGCCCGGTGGGGACGGCGGCCAGCGCGGCGGCCACCGACGCCTGGCGCTCGGCGCCGCCGGGAACGACGGTCACCGGGGCCACCGGCGCGAGCATCGCCCGGACCGACTCGACGTCGGCGGCCGGAGCGGCCACCACGACGGTGTGCACCGAGGGCGCGGCGGCGATGCGGCGGACCGCGTGCACCAGCAGCGGCTCGCCGCCGAGCAGCCGGAGCGCCTTGGGCGCGCCCGGGCCGAGGCGTACCCCGGCTCCGGCCGCAGGAACAAGGACCGCGACGTCACCGCGCGGATTGAGCTGCGCGGTCACGTCGCGGTCCTCGGATTCGTTTGCTACGGGGTGGGTACGACGACTGCTGTGGATCAGGCCTCGGTCAGCACCTTGTCGAGCAGAGTCTCCGCCTCGTCCTTCGTGCTCTTCTCGGCCAGCGCGACCTCGCCGACGAGAATGTCGCGTGCCTTGGCCAGCATGCGCTTCTCACCCGCGGAGAGACCCCGCTCCCGCTCCCGACGCCACAGGTCGCGGACGACCTCGGCGACCTTCAGCGGGTTACCGGAGGCCAGCTTTTCCAGATTCGCCTTGTAACGCCGCGACCAGTTGGTCGGCTCCTCGGTGTGCGGTGCACGGAGCACGTCGAAGACCTTGCCCAGGCCCTCTTCGCCGACCACCTCTCGCACACCCACGATCTCGGCGTTCTCGGCGGGCACCCGGACCGTCAGGTCACCCTGCGCGACCCGCAGGACGAGGTACTGCTTAGGCTCGCCCTTGATGACCCGAGTCTCGATTGCCTCGATGAGTGCGGCCCCGTGGTGGGGGTAAACAACGGTCTCGCCGACACTGAAAACCATAGGTTCGAAACCCCTTTCGCTGTGTCTAGGGTAACACGCTCAGGCACCGATGTCTCACCGCTGTCCTGACCGTTGGCGCAGCTCAGGGGCCCTGTGAGAGGTATTTCTTCAGCTTGACAGGCGGTCAAGCCGATGGCTTCGACACGCTCCGTGACCGGCGGATGACAACCCGGTAAGAGTGACGGAAGCGTTCATATCTAGGGCGATGCGCTCCTTCCATGGTAGCTCCGGAATTCCAGGTGCGCCCAGGTGTGGCGGTACGACCACCGGTGCGGGACGCTTGGAGGGGACTGACGTCCGCTCACCGAGACGGCTCCTGGGGGTCCGATGGGCATGCCTGATGCTGACGGCCACGGGCCACCGGACGGGCTGCCCGACCTGCCTCCGGAGTGGGGTCGGGTGGTCGTCCCCGACGACGCCTCGGCGCTGGCCGAGGAGGCCCGCCAGCTCCGCCGCGAGCTGCGCCGGAGCCGGCGGGAGGCCGCCTGGCGGGCGCGCCTCGGCCCGGCCGGCCGGCCGTCGGTGGGGCTGCCGGTGCTGGTCCTGCTGGTCGCCGTGCTGATCACCCTCACCGGGCTGGCCGCGGTCACCTGGCCCCGGTCGAGCCGCTCCGGGGGCACGCCCACGGTGCTGCCGTACCCGACGGCCCCGATCGGGCCGCTGCCCGCGCTCGACCTGGTCGGCCCCGACGACGCGCCGGTGCCGCTGCGCGGCCTGCTGCCCGCCATGATCGTCCTGGTGGACGCGTGCGCCTGCGCGGAGCAGGTCGGCACCGCGGCGGCCGCCGCACCGCCCGGGGTCACCGTGGTCACCGTCACCGGGGGCCGCAGCGCGGAGGCCGCGACCGCCCCGGGGGTGCGCCCACTCGCCGACCCGGCCGGCGGCCTCCGCTCCTACCTGCACCTCTCCGCACACCCCGGCACGGCCGCCGCCCTGCTGGTCGACCGGCAGGGCACCCTGGTCCGGGTGGTGCCCGAGCTGGGGCCGGCGTCGGACTACCGCGACGACCTGGTCCGGCTGGCCGGCTGACCGCCGCTCAGGTGAGCGCGTCCAACCGGGCGTCGAGGTCGACCCGGTCCCGGAGCGCGACGAACCGGACCAGCAGCGGCCCGCCGGTCGTGCTCACCACCAGGATCGAGACGGTGCCCGGCACGCAGCTCATCACCTGCTCCGACTCGTCGTCGGTCGAACCGGTGAACCCGACGGCGACCGCGCCCGGGCCGGAGCAGCCGACCGTGAGCCGGAACCTGACCGCGTCCGACGCGTTCGCCCGGCGGGTCACCGGGGCCCCGTCCGGCGTCAGGTGGGACCGCTCCCGCCACACCTCATACGTGACCTGGCGCCGCTCCACCGTGCCGTCAGGTTCGACGTGGAGGACCACCGGCTCGTCCGGATCCGCCTCCGGCCCCGGCAGCACCTGCCCGGTCCGCGGATCGATCACCCGCACGCCGGGTTCGAGGAAGGCGGCGGTCGACGGGGTGGGATCGGGCACGGGCGCGGGTCGCCCGAGCTCCGGCGCCGCTGCCCGCCACCAGCCCGCGCCGGCCGCCAGTGCCGCCACGGTCAGCCCGGCCAGCAGCGCGCGCCGGATCCGCTCGTCGGAAGCCACGCGCAGAGCGTAGCGACGCGGGGCGGCGGCCGTCGCCCCGTCAGGCGGTGCGCTCCAGCAGGGCCGCGTAGAGGGTGAGGCCCGGCCCGAAGGCGAGCATCACGACCCGCTCGGGCGGCCTCTCCGCGCGGCGCAGCCGGTCCAGGATCAGCAGGACCGTCGGGGACGAGCAGTTGCCGTGCTCGTCCAGCGTGGCCCGGGACGCCGCGAGCGCCGCCGGCGGCAGGGCCAGCTCCCGCTCCACCACGTTGAGGATGCGCGGGCCGCCCGGGTGCACCGCCCAGCCGTCCACCTCGGAACGCCGCCACCCGTGCCGGGCCAACAGGTCGTCGACCAGGCCCCGGACGTGGCGCGAGAGCACCTGCGGCACCTTCGGCGACAGCCCCATCCGGAAGCCGGTGTCGGTGACGTCCCAGGTCATGTGGTCGGCGGTGGAGGTGTCGGTGACCGAGGTGACCTCGCGCAGCGCGTACCCCCGGCCGCCGGGGACGACCACGGCGGCGACCGCGGCGTCCGAGAAGAGCGCGTGGGAGACGATCTGCTGGGTGTCCACCCGGGCGCCCGGCGGCTGGATGTGCAGGCTGGTCAGCTCCGCGCAGAGCAGCAGCGCGGGGCGGCCCCGGGCGGTGACGAAGTCGCTCGCCGCGCCGAGCCCGGGCAGGGCCGCGTAGCAGCCCATGTGGCCGACGAACATGCGCTGGGTGTCCGGTGCCATGCCCAGGTCACGGGCGAGCAGGATGTCCAGCCCCGGGGTGGCGTAGCCGGTGCAGGAGCAGACCACGAAGAGGCCGATGTCACCGGCGTCCAGGCCGGCGGCGGTCAACGCCCGGCCGACCGCCTCCTTGCCCAGCGGCAACGCCTCGACCTGATAGCGCCGCATCCGGCGCTCGGTGGGCCACTCCGAGACGTCCTCCAGCAGCGGGTTCACGGCCGCCTGGCGGAGGGACACCCCGGAGTTGGCGAAGATCCGCTCGGCCAGCGCCCGGGTGGTCCCGGAGAAGTGCTTCGCGAAGAAGCCCGTCCACAGCTCGTCCTGCGCGGCGGACGGCGGTTGCGCCGCACCCAGACCCGCGATCACCGGCACGCCCATGTCCCCCACCTCTCGTCCCCGATCCCCCACGCTTCACCAACGAGTCCGGTCCGTTCGCGACTGCGGGACTCGCAAATCTGATTCACGAGCCGCCCTTCGTTCGCGAGTGCGGCGCTCACAGGACCGGCTCACTCCCCGCGCTCACCAACGAGGCGTCGCCCCGTCGCGGTCCGGGTCGCCGCCGAGCGCGGCGATGCCGAGCCAGTCGGCGCAGACGTCGGAGGTCGCCGGGTGCAGCGAGCCGCACCGGGCGTCCCGGTAGAGCCGCTCCAGCGGATGCCCCCGCCGGGTGGCCGAGGTGCCCGCGGCCTCCAGCATGGACGCCGCCACGTCGGCGGCCGTCGTGCCGGCGAGCAGCTTGGCCCGCCACACCCAGCGGTTGGTCTCCGCGTCGCCGGGCGCCTCGTCGACCCGGCGGGCCGCCTCGGCGACCACCAGCTCGGCCGCCGCGACGGCCGCGTCCGCCCGGCCCAGCCGGGCCCGGACCGCCGGCAGGCCGGCCAGGTTGCGCGCGTTCAGGTGCTCGGCGGCGGCGTCGATCGAGGCCCGGGCCACCCCGACGTAGACGGCCGCGTAGCTGGCCACCAGCCAGTGCGGCATGAGCTGGGCGACCACCAGGGCCAGCCCCTCCACCCCGCCGAGCAACCGGTCGGCCGGGACGGTCACGTCCAGGTGCAGGTCGTGCGAGGAGGTGGCGCGCATGCCCAGCGAGTCCCAGGTGGGCTCGACCGCGATCCCCTCCCCGGCCGGAACCAGGAACTGCGAGACCACCGACTGGTCGGTGGCGCTGCGCGCGGCCACCAGGTAGCCGTCCGGGTGGCCCGCGCCGGAGCAGAACGTCTTGCTGCCCTTAAGGTGCCAGCCGCCCTCAGCCGCCTCGTAGACCGTGCTGAGCTGGGACAGCCGGGCGCCGGCGCCGCGTTCGCTCATGGCCACCGCGTACCAGGCGCCCTCGGCCGCGGCGCGCAGCAGCCGGTCCCGGGCGGCCAGCGCCTCGTCCGGTACGCCGAGCGCCTCGGCCAGCTCCTCGGTGACCGCGCCCAGCGCGCCGGTGACCGAGGCGTGCATGTTGAACACCAGCGCGGTCGCCCCGTTGCCCCGGGCCAGCTCGGTGGCGACCGCGGCGTACTCGGCGAAGGTGGCCCCCAGGCCGCCCAGCTCGCGCGGCACCATCAGCCCGAACAGGCCGGCCTCGCGGAGGTCGGCGAAGTCGTCGACCGGGAACGAGCCGTCCCGGTCGTGGTCGGCCGCGCGGGCGGCCAGTCGCGGCGCCAACCTGCGGGCCGCCTCCAGCGCGTGCACAGTCATGTAGCCCCCTTCTCGGCGTCCCCTTTACCCTGGGCGGCCCCCGCTACCCGCTCCGGCGCCCGTGGCCCTGGTAGAGCACGGCGGTCGACCAGGTCGGCACGATCCGCGGCTCCGTCCGGGTGCGACGGTCGGCGCCGCGCAGCCGACGCAGCAGCCAGGCCAGTGTGCCGCCCAACTCGGGGCGGACGCCGCGCAGTCGCAGCGCCACGCCGTGCCGGGCGCACTCGGCGACCAGCGCCCGGGCGTCCACGAACAACTGTGGATCGTGGATGCCGCGCGGCACGGTGGGCAGCCGCTCCCCGAGTTCCACCGCGACCAGCCGGGCCAGCAGGGTGTCGTTGAGGGTGTCCAGCACCAGCAGGCCGCCCGGCCGCAGCAACCGGCACGCCTCGGCCACCGCGCGCCGCCAGTCCGGCACGTGTTCGAGCAGCTCACCGGCGGAGACCACGGCGGCGCAGTCGTCCGGGAGCGGGACCGCGGTGGCATCACCCTGGACCACCGTCACGCCGTGCGCGGCGGCCTGGTCGAGGGCGGAGCGGGTCAGGTCCACTCCGACGTGCCGGTAGCCCTTGCCGGCCAGGTGCGGGGCGAGCAACCCGGCGCCGCAGCCGAGGTCGACCAGCAGATCGTCCTTTGCGGACGCCGGGGGCACCAGGGCCGCGCGGGCCCGGGCCAGCCAGTGCAGCATCGCGAACGCGCCGTCCGGTCGCCACCACTCGCCGGCCAGGTCGTCGTACTGCCGGGGATCGTTGGGCGGCAGCACCCGGGGCGGGGTGGACACCGGGGCCGCGTCTCGCATGGACCGAGCGTGGCACGACTCCCCGGTAACGACCAGACTTCCCTTATGTCGATGTCGGTGTTAGGGCTGGTCAGGGCGAGCCACCCGGAACCGGCCGCCGCGGTGACCGTGGTGGCCGGGCTGCTCGCCCGGGGCGTCGGGCACGGCCTGGCGGGGATCGCCACCGTCGCGCTCACGGTGCTGGCCAGCCAGCTGGCCGTGGGCTGGAGCAACGACCTGATCGACGCCGACCGGGACGCCACGGTGGGGCGTACCGACAAGCCGGTGACCACCGGCGCGGTCTCCCGGCGGATCCTGGCCCGCGCCGCCGTGCCGGCCGCCGTCGCCACCCCGCTGCTGGCGCTGGCCGCCGGCCCCGCGGCGGCGCTCTGCGCCACCCTCGGCCTGGTCTCGGCACTGCTCTACAACTGGCCGCTGAAGTCGACCGCGGTCTCGGTGCTGCCCTACGCGGTCTCGTTCGGCGCGCTGCCCGCCTTCGTGGTGCTGGCCCTGCCGGGCGCGCCAGCGCCCCCGCTCTGGCTGGTCGCGGCCGCCGCGCTGCTGGGCGCCGGGGCGCACTTCGCCAACGTGCTGCCCGACCTGGCCGACGACGCGCGGACCGGGGTGCGCGGACTGCCCCACCGGCTGGGGCCGGCGGGCAGTCGCGGGGCCGCCGCCGGGCTGCTCCTCGCGGCCACGATCGTGCTGGTCGTCGGGCCGCCCGGGCCGCCGTCGTGGGCGGGCCTGGCGGCGATCGCCGCCGCCGTCGGAGTGCCGGCCGTCGGTTGGTACGCCGGACGCGCCGCGACCGGGACCGGCGGCCGGCCGGTGGCTGCCTTCCGCGCGGTGCTGCTGGTGGCTCTCATCGACGTGGTGCTGCTGGTGGCGAGCGGCCGGGTGGTCTGACGGTCCCCTCGAAGGTGGCATTGCCGGGTCGGCGTGCGGGCCTCGATCAGCTCCAACTACCCTGGAGCGCGGTCTGCGCGGGTATGGCCACCCCGTGTCCGGCGTGCGGCCGGGCGGGGATCGTGACGAGGAGGACCGACGTGACGCGCTCGATCAGGGGTTCCCGGCGGGCGGCCCTGTTGCTGGCCGGTACGGCGGCGGCGACGAGCCTGCTGCTGTCCGGGTGTGGCGCCGGCCAGGTGGCCGAGACCGCCAACAAGATCCCGTCGGTGCAGGGCGTCAACGTCCAGACCCCCGACAACCTCTACAAGGTGCGCGGCCTCTTCCTGCAGTTCCCCGGCCCGGAGGGCTACAAGTCCGGTGCCAACGCGCCGGTGAACGTCGTGCTCTACAACGACAGCGAGACGCCGGTGACCGTGACCGTCACCACCGACAGCGCCCGGGAGATCCTGCTCACCGGCGCCGGGGCGGGCAGCGACGAGGCCACCCCGACCGGCTCGCCGACCGAGCCGGCGTCCGCGTCGCCCACCGCGACCGACCCGAGCGCCTCGCCGAGCCAGTCGGTCGGCACCAGCGAGTCGCCGTCGGCCAGCCCCTCGGCCTCGGCCAGCGAGTCGGCGGCCCCCGCCGGCCAGCCGGCCCGGATCGAGATCCCGGCCCTGAGCTACGCCCAGCTGATCAGCGGCAGCCCGCAGGTCCTCCAGCTCGTCGGCCTGAACCAGGCGCTGCTCGTCGGCCAGCAGGTCAACCTGACCTTCGACTTCGGCAACGGCAAGGTGATCAAGACCGGCGCCCCGGTCGGCGTCCCGCTGACCCCGGGGGCGCAGCCCTCGCCGGTGGTGCAGCCCCGCGAGGAGGAGGGCGCCGCCGGCCACCCGGGTGGCCTCGTGGAGGGCGGCACCGAGGGCGGCGGCCACAGCTGACCGGCTGATCCCCTTTTCGACGACACCGCCGGTGTGGCCAGCGCCACGCCGGCGGTGTCGCCGTTTCCGGGTGGGCTTTCGTCGCACCGTCCGGTTAGCGTCCTGGGGTGAGCACGTCCCGATCGACCTCGCCCCGCGCCACCGCCGGCCGTGGCCGCGCCGCCGCCCGCGAGCCGCGCCCGGCCTACGAGTGCGACGCCTGCGGCCACCAGCCCCCCAAGTGGGTCGGGCGCTGCCCCGAGTGCGGCGAGTGGGGCTCAGTGGTCGAGTGCACGGTGAGCGGCCCGCTGGTCTCCGGCCGGGTGGTCAGCTCCCGGATGCCCGCCGAGCCGGCCCGCCCGATCGCCACCATCAGCGCCGCGCCCGCCCGGGCCCGCGCCACCGGGGTCAGCGAGCTCGACCGCGTGCTCGGCGGCGGCCTGGTCCCCGGCGCGGTGGTGCTGCTCGCCGGCGAGCCGGGGGTCGGCAAGTCCACCCTGCTGCTCGACGTCGCCCAGCAGTGGGCGGCCAACGCGGGCAGCCCGTCGCTGGTGGTCAGCGGCGAGGAGTCGGTCAGCCAGGTGCGGCTGCGCGCCGAGCGGATGGGCACCCTGCACGAGCAGCTCTACCTGGCCGCCGAGAGCGACCTGTCGGCCGTGCTCGGCCACCTCGACGCGGTCAAGCCCGGGCTGCTGGTGCTCGACTCGGTGCAGACCATCTCCACCACCGGCACGGAGGGCGTGCCGGGCGGCGTGACCCAGGTGCGGGCGGTCACCGCGGCGCTGGTCGCGGTCGCCAAGGAGCGCGGCATCGCCACCGTGCTGGTCGGGCACGTCACCAAGGACGGCCAGGTCGCCGGTCCGCGGGTGCTGGAGCACCTGGTCGACGTGGTGCTGCACTTCGAGGGCGACAAGCACTCCTCGCTGCGCATGGTCCGCGGGGTCAAGAACCGGTTCGGCGCGGCCGACGAGGTGGGCTGCTTCGAGATGCACGAGGGCGGCATCAGCAGCCTGGCCGACCCGTCCGGCCTCTTCCTGACCCGCTACTCCGAGCCGGTGCCGGGCACCTGCGTGACGGTGGCCATGGAGGGGCGGCGCGCCCTGGTCACCGAGGTGCAGGCGCTGATCGGCGCCACGGTCGCCGGCTCCCCCCGGCGCACGGTCTCCGGGCTGGACGGCGCCCGGCTGGCCATGGTGCTCGCGGTGCTCCAGCGGCGCACCGAGCGGCTGACCCTGCACGACCGCGAGGTCTTCGCCGCTACGGTGGGCGGCATCCGGGTGGTCGAGCCGGCGGCCGACCTGGCCGTGGCGCTGGCGGTCGCCTCCGGCGGGCTCAACCTCGCCCTCAACCCGCAGCTGGTGGCCATCGGCGAGGTCGGGCTCACCGGCGAGGTGCGCCGGGTCGGGGCGGTGCCCCGCCGGTTGGCCGAGGCGGCGCGGCTCGGCTTCCGGCTGGCCCTGGTGCCGCCCGGCTGCGGCCCGGGCAGCAGCGGGGTGGCCCCGGAGAACATGCGGGTGATGGAGGTCACCGACGTCCGGGCGGCCCTCCAGGCTGCCGCGCGAGCGTCGGCGGAGTGACGGTCCGTAGGCGTGCGGCGGGACCGGCCGGGCGATTCCGGACAGCCGGCGCAGCAGGTCGGCGACCGGGGGAGCCGGACATCGTGACACATCACAGTAACCACGAGAGCACCCACCGCACGGCAGTCCGTAGACTGTGCCCGTGCCGATCGACCGCGATGCCACCAAGCCCGCCGCGACGACGCCGCACGCCCGCACCGGCGCCATGGGCTCCCCCACCCGTGCGATCAGCGTGAGCGTCACCGGAAGCGTCGGCGGGGCCGGCGGCGACCCGCTGCGGGCCAACCTCGCCCTCATGGCGCCGGGCACCGCGCTGCGCGACGGCCTGGAGCGGATCCTCCGCGGCCGCACCGGCGCGCTGATCGTGCTCGGCTACGACAAGATCGTCGAGCAGATCTGCACCGGCGGCTTCCCGCTCGACGTCGAGTTCTCCGCCACCCGGGTCCGCGAGCTGTGCAAGATGGACGGCGCCGTGGTGCTCTCCAGCGACGGCACCCGGATCGTCCGGGCCGCGGTGCACCTGATGCCCGACCCGTCGATCCCGACCGAGGAGTCCGGCACCCGGCACCGCACCGCCGAGCGGGTGGCCCGGCAGACCGGCTACCCGGTGATCTCGGTCAGCCAGTCCATGCGGATCATCAGCCTCTACGTCAACGGCCAGCGTCACGTGCTGGACGACTCGGCGGCGATCCTCTCCCGGGCCAACCAGGCGCTCGCGACCCTCGAGCGCTACAAGCTCCGGCTGGACGAGGTCTCCGGCACGCTCTCCGCCCTGGAGATCGAGGACCTGGTCACCGTCCGCGACGCGGTGGCCGTGGTGCAGCGGCTGGAGATGGTCCGCCGGATCGCCGACGAGATCGCCGGCTACGTGGTCGAGCTGGGCACCGACGGGCGCCTGCTCGCCCTCCAGCTCGACGAGCTGATGGCCGGCGTCGACGCCGACCGCACCCTGGTCATCCGCGACTACCTGCCGGTGGGCCGGAAGTCGCGCACCCTCGACGAGGCGCTGGTCGAGCTGGACCTGCTCAGCGCCACGGAGCTGATCGACCTGGTCGCGGTGGCCAAGGCGATCGGCTACCCGTCCGCCTCCGACGCGCTCGACGCCGCGGTGAGCCCGCGCGGCTTCCGCCTGCTGGCCAAGGTGCCCCGGCTTCCGGCGGCCGTGGTCGACCGGCTGGTGGTGCACTTCGGCAGCCTCCAGCGGCTGCTCGGCGCGACCGTGGAGGACCTCCAGGCGGTCGAGGGGGTGGGCGACGCCCGCGCCCGGGGCGTCCGCGAGGGGCTGTCCCGGCTCGCCGAGGCGTCCATCCTGGAGCGCTACGTCTGACCCCGGTCAGCCGGTGATGGTCAGCTTCACCGGCTCGCTGAGCTTGGTGCCCACCCGGGCGAAGACCTGGTACGTGCCGATCGGGGCAAAGCTGCCGTTCGCCACCCCGTTGGCGCATCTGCTGTCCAGCTTGCCGTTCCAGCCCAGCTCGTAGGAGCGCTCGAAGTTCGGCGTGAACGACTGCACGTCCGAGCCCTTGCCGGTGCCGCAGGTGTCCGACGACCAGATGCGGTTCGCGCCGGCCTTGATGTAGAGCTCCTGGAGGTCGGCCCCGACGTCCCGGCTGCACGTACGCTCCGAGACGTTCTTGACCTTGAGGCGCAGGGTGACCACCGTGCCCCGCTGTGCGGTGGCGGGCAGCGCCACCGGCGTCACCTGGATCTCCGAGTCGGCGCAGGTGCCGTCGTCGACCACCGGGGCCGCCACGCCGCCGTCGTTCGTGCCGGTGCCGCCGCCCGTGTCGGTCCCCGTGCCGCCGCCGTTCGTGCCGCCGCCGTTCGTCCCGCCGCCGTCGCCCGTCCCGCTGCCGCTGCCCGAGTCGCCCCCGGTGGGCGACGGGCTGGCGGACTGCGGGGTCAGCAGCGAGCCGGTCGGCCCTGGGGCCGCCGTGTTGCTCGGGGACGCACCGCCGGTGGGCGCCCCGTTGTCGCGCTCGGGTCCGGTGCAGGAATAGAGCAGGACAATCAGGAGAAGCAGGCCAGCGCCGAGTACGACGGCTCGACGCCGCCAGTACACGGTGGGAGGCAGAGGGCCGACCGTCAGACGCATGATGCGTTCACCGTAACGGCGCGACGCCCGGCCCGCTGGCGCGACGCGCCGGTGACCCTCGCCCCGGCATCGCCATCGCTCCACAGTGGATCGTGTACGGCCCCGGGCGACGGCCGGTCAGAGGTAGACCTTGCGCTGGTAGACGGCGTGCGCCCCGGCCACCCGGTCGAGGAAGAGCAGGCCGGCGCAGTGGTCGATCTCGTGCTGGAGCGCCCGCGCCTCGAACCCGTCGGCCACCAGCCGCACCGGCTCGCCGCTGCCCGGCAGCACGCCCTCGACCACCAGGCGGCTGGCCCGTTTCACGTCACCGGTCAGGTCGGGCACCGACATGCAGCCCTCCCGCCCCGCCTTCCAGCGGCTCGCCTCCACCACGGTGGCGTTGCACAGCACGAACGCGCCGTGCACGGTGACCGCCTTCGCGTGCCCGGTCACGTCCACCGCGAACACCTGGGCGCTCACCCCGACCTGCGGTGCGGCCAGGCCCACGCAGCCCGGCGACACCCGCATGGTGGCGACCAGGTCGGCGGCGAGCTGGACCACCTCGGCCGAGGTCGGGTCGACCACCGCGCCGGGCCGGCTGAGCACCGGGTCCGGCGCGGCCACCACCGGGCGTACCTCCCCCACGAGGCCCAGCTTCTCCGGGGTCCAGCCGCCGAGGCCGGCGTACTCCTCCGCCGTCACAGCAGGTCCGTGTCCGCCGGGCGGAGGCTGACCCCCACGCCCAGCTCCGCGGCGGTACGGGCGAGGCGGCCGGCCACCTCGTCGGCGCTGCCCGGCGGCAACTCGACCTCGGCGACCACCACGTAGAGCGAACCGGTCAACCGGGTGCTCAGGTCGGTCACGTTGCCGCCCGCGTCGGCCAGCACCCGCGTCATCGCGGCCACGATGCCCATCCGGTCCGCACCGTGCACCGCCAGCACGTACGGCTCGCCGGCGGGCACGGTCTGCCCGTCGGGGGTGACCGCGCGGACGGTGGCCAGCAGCTGCCCCTCGGCGGCGAGCGGGGCCAGCGCGGCCTCGACGTCGGCGGCGGCCGGGCCCACGCAGATCAGGGTCATCGCGAAGTGTCCCCGCAACCGGGTCATCGTCGAGTCGGTGAGGTTCGCGCCGAGCCGCGCGAGGACCTCGGCGACGTCGGCCACGATGCCCGGCCGGTCCCGGCCGATGACGGTGATCGCGAGCTCGTTCATCCGGACATTCTGCCCGGTCGCCGCCGGCCGGCCGCGACGGCCCGCCCGCCCCGCCCAACCTGCGGGAAGGCCGCCCGTGACATCATCGGCGGCGCGATGTCTGAGCCCACCTTCGCCACCCTGGTCAGCCGGTGGTACGAGCGCAACGCCCGCGACCTGCCGTGGCGCGAACCGGGGATCGGCGCCTGGGCGATCCTGGTCAGCGAGGTGATGCTCCAGCAGACACCGGTGGTCCGGGTGCTGCCCGCCTGGCAGGCGTGGCTGGCCCGCTGGCCGACGCCGACCGCGGTCGCCGAGGACACCCCGGCCGAGGCGATCCGGATGTGGGGCCGGCTCGGCTACCCCCGCCGCGCCGTACGCCTGCGCGACTGCGCGGTGGCCATCGTGGAGCGGCACGGCGGCGAGGTGCCGGAGCGGCTCGACCACCTGCTCGCCCTGCCCGGGATCGGCACGTACACGGCCCGCGCGGTGGCGGCCTTCGCCTTCGGGCAGCGGCACCCCGTGGTGGACACCAACGTCCGCCGCGTGGTGTGCCGGGCGATCGCCGGCGAGCCCGACGCCGGGCCGGCCACCCGCCCCGCCGACCTGGTCGCCACCGAGGAGTTGCTGCCGGTCGAGCCCGCCGCGGCGGCGCTCGCCAGCGCGGCGTTCATGGAACTCGGGGCGGTGGTCTGCACCGCCCGCGCCCCGCGCTGCGCGGTGTGCCCGGTCGAGTCGACCTGCGCCTGGCGGGCCTCCGGCCAGCCGGCCCCCGCCGGCCCGACCCGCCGCCCCCAGCGCTACGCCGGCACCGACCGGCAGGTACGCGGCCTGCTCCTCGCGGTGCTCCGCGACGCCTCCGGCCCGGTGCCGCACCAGCGGCTGGACCAGGTCTGGCACGACGACGTGCAGCGGGCCCGGGCGCTGGCCGGGCTGGTCACCGACGGCCTGGTCGAGCCGGTCGGCGAGGAGTCCTTCCGGCTCGTCGGCGACGGCCCCCCGGTCCCGCTCCCCCGCCCCTGACCCAGCCGTCGGTCGGGCGCAGGAGAAAAAGGCGACGGCCCCGGTGGCTTTCGCCTACCGGGGCCGTCGCCCTCGATCAGTTGCCCGAACTTACGCGGCGTCGTCCGCGCCCGTGGCGGCGGTGCCGCCGAGGTCCGCCGGGACCGCGTCCGGCACGGCCACCGGCCGGTCGGCGCCCCGGAAGACGAGCTTGGACTTGTCGATGTTGCTCGGGTCGCCCTCGCAGTCCACCACCACGATCTGACCCGGGGTCAGCTCGTTGAAGAGGATCCGCTCGGACAGGTTGTCCTCGATGTCGCGCTGGATCGTGCGACGCAGCGGCCGCGCGCCCAGCACCGGGTCGAAGCCCTTCTTCGCCAGGTACTTCTTGGCGTTGTCGGTCAGCTCCAGGCCCATGTCCTTGTTCCTCAGCTGCGTCTCGATCCGCGCGATCATGATGTCCACGATCGAGAGGATCTCGTTCTCACGCAGCTGGTGGAAGACGATGGTGTCGTCGATCCGGTTCAGGAACTCGGGCCGGAAGTGCTGCTTGAGCTCGTCGTTGACCTTCTGCTTCATCCGGTCGTAGTTGGACTCGGAGTCCTCAGAGGCCTGGAAGCCCAGCGACACCGCCTTGGCGACGTCCCGCGTGCCGAGGTTGGTGGTCAGGATGATGACCGTGTTCTTGAAGTCCACGATCCGACCCTGGCCGTCGGTGAGCCGCCCGTCCTCCAGGATCTGGAGGAGCGTGTTGAACACGTCCGGGTGGGCCTTCTCGATCTCGTCGAAGAGGACCACCGAGAACGGCCGACGACGCACCTTCTCGGTCAGCTGCCCGCCCTCGTCGTAGCCGACGTAGCCGGGAGGGGCACCCACCAGCCGGGACACCGTGTACCGGTCGTGGAACTCGGACATGTCCAGCTGGATGAGGGCGTCCTCGCTGCCGAACAGGAACTCGGCGAGCGCCTTGGAGAGCTCGGTCTTACCAACACCGGACGGGCCGGCGAAGATGAACGAGCCGGACGGGCGCTTCGGGTCCTTCAGGCCGGCCCGGGTACGCCGGATCGCCTTCGAGACCGCCTTGACCGCGTCCTCCTGGCCGATGACGCGCTTGTGCAGCTCGTCCTCCATGCGCAGCAGGCGCGAGGTCTCCTCCTCGGTCAGCTTGTAGACCGGGATGCCGGTCCAGTTGCCGAGCACCTCGGCGATCTGCTCGTCGTCGACCTCGCTGACGACGTCCAGGTCACCGGCCTTCCACTCCTTCTCCCGCTGGGCCTTCTGCCCGAGGAGCTGCTTCTCCTTGTCACGGAGCTGCGCGGCCCGCTCGAAGTCCTGCGCGTCGATCGCGGACTCCTTGTCGCGGCGGACCTGGGCGATCCGCTCGTCGAAGTCACGCAGGTCTGGCGGCGCGGTCATCCGGCGGATGCGCATCCGGGCGCCGGCCTCGTCGATCAGGTCGATCGCCTTGTCCGGCAGGAAGCGGTCGGAGATGTAGCGGTCGGCCAGGGTGGCCGCCGCGACGAGAGCCGCGTCGGTGATCGACACGCGGTGGTGCGCCTCGTAGCGGTCCCGCAGGCCCTTGAGGATCTCGATGGTGTGGGCCAGCGAGGGCTCACCCACCTGGATCGGCTGGAAGCGGCGCTCGAGAGCGGCGTCCTTCTCCAGGTGCTTGCGGTATTCGTCGAGGGTGGTGGCGCCGATGGTCTGCAGCTCGCCGCGGGCCAGCATCGGCTTGAGGATGCTGGCGGCGTCGATCGCGCCCTCGGCGGCACCCGCACCCACCAGGGTGTGGATCTCGTCGATGAACAGGATGATGTCGCCGCGGGTGCGGATCTCCTTGAGCACCTTCTTGAGGCGCTCCTCGAAGTCACCGCGGTAGCGGGAACCGGCGACCAGGGCACCGAGGTCGAGGGTGTAGAGCTGCTTGTCCTTCAGCGTCTCGGGCACCTCGCCCTTGATGATCTTCTGGGACAGCCCCTCCACCACGGCGGTCTTGCCGACGCCGGGCTCACCGATCAGGACCGGGTTGTTCTTGGTCCGGCGGGAGAGCACCTGCATGACCCGCTCGATTTCCTTCTCGCGCCCGATGACCGGGTCGAGCTTGCCCTCGCGGGCGGCCTGGGTCAGGTTCCGGCCGAACTGGTCCAGCACGAGGCTGGTCGACGGCGCGGCCTCGCCCGGCGCGGCACCCGCCGCGGCCGGCTCCTTGCCCTGGTAGCCGGAGAGCAGCTGGATCACCTGCTGGCGGACCCGGTTGAGGTCGGCGCCGAGCTTGACCAGCACCTGGGCGGCGACGCCCTCGCCCTCACGGATCAGGCCGAGCAGGATGTGCTCCGTGCCGATGTAGTTGTGGCCGAGCTGCAGCGCCTCGCGCAGCGACAGCTCCAGCACCTTCTTGGCCCGCGGCGTGAACGGGATGTGCCCGCTCGGCGCCTGCTGGCCCTGGCCGATGATCTCTTCGACCTGCTGACGGACGCCCTCGAGGGAGATGCCGAGGCTCTCCAGGGCCTTTGCCGCGACACCCTCACCCTCGTGGATCAGGCCCAGCAGGATGTGCTCCGTACCGATGTAGTTGTGGTTGAGCATCCGGGCCTCTTCCTGGGCCAGGACGACAACCCGTCGCGCTCGGTCGGTGAACCGCTCGAACATGCCCTCGTGCTCCTCACGTGCCGTGCGCCTTGATGGTCAGATCTCGGCGGGGCCGGTGCGCGGACGTCCGGGACGGGCGTCCGTGCCTCCTTACTCTATCGCCGCGGACCGACTCCGCTGAGGTCGTGTGTCCCCGCGAATGGCCGTTCACGCGTCGTTTCTGACAACCGTCCGCGCTCAGGAGGTGTTCCGGTACCCCTGCCTGTACGCGCAGAGCGAAATTCGACCGCCGGTGGAAAAGCCCGGTCGAGGGGCCGGGGCGGGGGCGTGGGTGCCCGGCCGCGGTCGTCCACAACCTGTGGACAGGATCTCCACCGCCTGTGGACAACTGCCTCCGGGGCCGGTTTCTTCCCGGGTCCGGCGAGACCCCGCGGCGCACCCGCGCGGACCGGACAGACGGCGCAGCCGGGCGGAAACGGCGACGCCGGCCCGGAGTGGCACTCCGGTCCGGCGTCGTGTCGCCCGCTGCGGGGGTCGTCGGGGTCAGTGCCCCGCCTTCGCGTGGTACTCGTCCACGATCTCCTGCGGGATGCGCCCCCGGTCGGAGATGTCCTTGCCGGCCTTCTTGGCCCAGGCCCGGATCGCCTTGTTCTGCTCGCGGTCGGCGGTCGCTCCGCCGCGACCCCGCGCGGCCCGGCCACCCACGACCACCCCGCCGCGGCCGACCTTCGTCCCGTGCGCGATGTACTGCGCGAATACGTCACGCAATTTTTCAGCGTTGGAAGCCGAGAGGTCGATCTCGTACTGCACGCCGTCGAGCGCGAACTTGACGGTCTCGTCAGCGTCCCCGCCGTCCAGGTCATCGACCAGCTTGTGAATGATCTGCTTGGCCACGTCCCACATTCCTTTCGAGCAGGGTTGTGCTCCTGCAATACAGGAGCACAATAACCCGCCCACTGCTCGCTCCGTCAATAGGATGCGGTAACGACCCGGAGAAGCTTCTGTGCTACTCAGGCCGGACCAACGGGAACAGGATGGTTTCCCGAATTCCGAGGCCGGTCAGCGCCATCAAGAGCCGGTCGATTCCCATTCCCATACCACCGGCCGGCGGCATTCCGTACTCCATCGCCCGGAGAAAGTCCTCGTCGAGTCGCATGGCCTCGTCGTCGCCGCGGGCCGCGAGCTGCGCCTGGGCCACCAGGCGCTCCCGCTGCACCACCGGGTCGACCAGCTCGGAGTACGCGGTGCCGAGCTCGAAACCGAGCACGTAGAGGTCCCACTTCTCGGCCAGGCCCGGCTCGCTGCGGTGGGCCCGGGTCAGCGGGCTGGTGTCCTCCGGGTAGTCGCGGACGAAGGTGGGCGCCTGGAGCGACGGGACCACCAACTCCTCGAACAACTCCTCGGCCAGCTTGCCCGGGAGCCACTTCGGGTCGACGGAGAGGCCGATCTTGTCCGCGTACTCGACCAGGCGTGACCTTTCGGTGCGGACGGTGACCTCCTCACCGAGCGCTTCGGAAAGAACACCGAACAGCGACACGGAGCGCCACTCGCCGCCCAGATCGAACTCGCGGCCGTCGGCGTGGGTGACCACCGTCGAGCCGGCGACCGCCAGGGCGGCCTGCTGCACGAGATTTCGGGTCAGCTCCGCCATGGTGTTGTAGTCGCCGTACGCCTGGTAGGTCTCGAGCATCGCGAACTCCGGCGAGTGCGAGGAGTCGATGCCCTCATTACGGAAGTTGCGGTTGATCTCGAAGACCCGGTCGACGCCACCGACGACCGCGCGCTTGAGAAACAGTTCCGGCGCGATTCGCAGATACAGATCGGTGTTCAGCGCATTGCTGTGGGTCACGAATGGGCGGGCCGCCGCGCCGCCGTGCAGCAACTGGAGCATCGGGGTCTCGACCTCGATGAAGTCCTGCGCGTGCAGGGTGTCCCGGAGGCTGCGCACGGCGGTGGCCCGGGTGCGGACCATCTGCCGGGCCTGCGGGCGGACCACCAGGTCCACGTAGCGCTGGCGGACCCGGGCCTCCTCGCTCAGCGGCTTGTGCGCCACCGGCAGGGGGCGCAGCGCCTTGGCCGTGACGGCCCACTCCTCGGCCAGCACCGAGAGCTCGCCGCGCCGGCTGGTGATCACCTCACCGGTCACCCCGACGTGGTCGCCCAGGTCGACCAGGCGCTTCCAGTCGTCCAGCCGCTCCGCGCCGACCCGGTCCAGGGAGAGCATCGCCTGGAGTTCGGTGCCGTCGCCGTCCCGCAGGGTGGCGAAGCAGAGCTTGCCGGTGTTGCGCACGAAGATCACCCGGCCGGTGACCGAGACCCGGTCGCCGGTGGCCGTGTCGGTGGGCAGCTCGGCGTACCGCTCGCGGATCTTCGCCAGGGTGCTGGTCCGCGGGAAGCCGACCGGGTACGGCTCGACGCCCTCGGCGAGCATCCGGTCCCGCTTCTCCCGGCGGACCTTCATCTGCTCCGGAAGGTCGTCGGCGGGGTCTACTGGCAGGGCGTTCTGCTCGGTCACGGCACGCTTCCTCAGACGGAGAATTCGGGCGGGGTCAGGCCCCGAGCGTACTCAAGGGGCTGCCGGGCCGTTACGGGATAACCTGCCCGCCATGACCGACCCCACTGAGGCCCTCTCGTTCGGCGCCGCCGCCGCCGACTACGACCGCTACCGGCCCCGCTATCCGGAGGCCGCGTTGCGGTGGGCGCTCGACGACCTCACCCCGCCGGCCCGGACCGTCGACCTTGGGGCCGGCACCGGGATCGTCGCCCGCGGTTTGCTGGCCCTCGGACACGAGGTGACCGCCGTCGAACCCGACCCGGAGATGCGCGCCCAGTTCGACGCCGCCACGCCGGGCGTCGCCGCCCGCGCCGGCAGCGCCGAGTCCGTCCCACTTCCCGACGGGTACGCGGACGCGGTGCTGGTCGGCCAGGCGTACCACTGGTTCGACCGGGAGCGGGCGCACCCGGAGATCGCCCGGGTGCTGCGGGCCGGCGGGATCTTCGCGGCGGTGTGGAACCTCCGCGACGACCGGGTCGGCTGGGTGACCGAGCTGAACCGGATCGCCGAGATCGGCGACACCGTCGACCACCTGCGCGCGACCGTGACCGGCTTCGGTCCCCGGTTCGCGGCGCCCGAGTGGGCGGTGTTCGACCACGCCACCACCATGACCCCGGACGAGCTGCTCGGCATGGTGCGCACCCGCTCGCACTACCTGACCGCGGGGCCGGACCGGCGCCGCGAGGTCGACGCGGAGCTGCGCGACCTCCTCGCCACCCACCGCGACCTGGCCGGCCGGGACACCATCGACCTCCCCTACCGCACCCTGGTCGCCCGGGCGCGCCGCCACTGACCGACGCGATCGGCCGCCGCTCCCTGGCCGCCCCGGCGCGCGCCACCCGGCCCCCACGCGGCCGGCCGCCGCACTAGCCTCGCCCTCATGGCCGACGTCACCCAGGCACTCTCCTTCGGCGCCGCCGCCGCCGAGTACGACCGGTTCCGCCCCCGCTATCCCGAGGAGGCGCTGCGCTGGGCGCTGGACGGGCTCGCCGCCCCGGCCCGGGTGGTGGACCTCGGCGCGGGCACCGGCATCCTCACCCGCGGCGTGCTCGCGCTGGGCAACCAGGTCGTACCCGTGGAGCCGGATCCGGGAATGCGGGCGCAACTGGCGGCCGCCACCCCGGGCACGACGGCGCTGGCCGGCAGCGCCGAGGCGGTGCCGCTGCCGGACGGGTCGGCGGACGCGGTGCTGGTCGGGCAGGCCTACCACTGGTTCGATCGGGAGCCGGCGCACGCCGAGATCGCCCGGGTGCTGCGCCCGGGCGGGACGTTCGCCCCGATCTGGAACACCCGCGACGAGGGGGTGGACTGGGTGGCGGAGCTGAGCCGGGTCGCCCACCTCGGCGACAACGCCGGCGACGTCACGGAGAAGTACGCCGACTTCGGCCCCGCCTTCACGCCGGTCGAGCTGGGCGAGTTCACTCACACCGCCACGCTCACCCCCGACGAGGTGGTCGCCATGCTGCACACCCGGTCCTACTGGCTGACCGCCACGCCGGCCGAGCGGGAGCGGGTCGACCGGGAGCTGCGGGACCTCTTCGCCACCCATCCCGACCTGGCCGGCCGGGCGACGGTCGAGCTGCCCTACCGCACCCTGGTGCTGCGTTCCCGGCGGCGCTGAGGCTCAGATGTTGCGCTCGTAGACCATCCGCAGGCCGATCAAGGTGATCATCGGCTCGTGGTGGGTGATGGTGCGGCACTCGCTGAGCACCAGCGAGGCCAGGCCGCCGGTGGCGATCACCGCCTTCACCTCGCCCAGCTCCTCGGTCATCCGCTCGACGATCCGGTCCACCTGGCCGGCGAAGCCGAAGTAGAGGCCGGCCTGGAGGCACTCGACGGTGTTCTTGCCGATCACCGAGCGGGGCCGGGTGGCCTCCACCTTGCGCAGCTGGGCGGCGCGGGCCGCGAGCGCGTCGAAGGAGATCTCGATGCCCGGCGCGAACGCGCCGCCGAGGAACTCGCCCCGCCCGCTGATCACGTCGAAGTTGGTGGTGGTGCCGAAGTCGACCACGATCGACGGCCCGCCGTAGAGGGTGTACGCGGCCAGGGTGTTGACCACCCGGTCCGCGCCGACCTCCTTGGGGTTGTCGATGGCGAGCTGCACGCCGGTGCGCACCCCGGGCTCGACGATCACGCTGGGCAGGTCGGCGTAGTAGCGGGCCAGCATGGTGCGCAGCGAGCGCAGCGCCGCCGGCACGGTCGAGCAGGCGGCCACCCCGGTGATCTCCACGGCGTCACCGGCGAGCAGGCCCCGGAACATCAGACCCAGCTCGTCCGCGGTGGACCGGGCATCGGTCTTGATCCGCCAGTTGTGCACCAGCTTGTCGCCGTCGAAGGTCGCCAGCACGGTGTTGGTGTTCCCGATGTCGATGCA
Source organism: Micromonospora sp. NPDC004540 (assembly GCF_040610095.1). Lineage (NCBI taxonomy): Bacteria > Bacillati > Actinomycetota > Actinomycetes > Micromonosporales > Micromonosporaceae > Micromonospora > Micromonospora sp. NPDC004540. The sequence continues at coordinate 7,908 of NZ_JBEXLR010000014.1, read as the reverse complement.
GAGCAGCACAGCGGCAGCCTAGACGGCGCTCGCGCCGGCGGTGAAGCGCGAGGAGTGAGCCGGGGTTGCGAGCCCCGCAGTCGCGAACGAAGACCAGCTCATGTCATTCCTCGCGCAGATCCAGGGCGATGTCCAGGATCGGCGAGGAGTGGGTCAGCGCGCCGACGGAGATGAAGTCGACGCCGGTCGCCCCGTACTCGGCGGCCACCGGCAGGGTGAGCCCGCCGGTCGCCTCCAGCTCCGCCCGGTCGCCCACCGCGGCGACCACCTCGCGCAGCTGCGCCGGAGTCATGTTGTCCAGCAGCAGGAAGTCGGCGCCGGCCTCGACCGCCTCCACCGCCTCGGCCAGGGTGTCCACCTCGACCTGCACCGGCACGTCCGGGAACGCCTCCCGGACCCGGCGGAAGGCGGCCCCGATCCCGCCCGCGGCGAGCTTGTGGTTGTCCTTGATCATGGCGACGTCGTGCAGGCCCATCCGCTTGTTGGTGCCGCCGCCGGCGCGGACCGCGTACTTCTCCAGGGTCCGCAGGCCGGGGGTGGTCTTGCGGGTGTCGAGCACCATCGCCTTGGTACCGGTCAGCGCGTCGGCCCAGGCCCGGGTGTGGGTGGCCACCCCGGACATCCGGGAGAGCAGGTTGAGCGCCGTCCGCTCGGCGGTGAGCAGCAGCCGGGTCGGGCCGGTCACCGTGGCCAGCACGTCGCCGCGCGCCACCCGCTGCCCGTCGTGGGCCACCAGCGACACCTCGACGGTACGGTCCGAGCCGGTCACCTCGCCCACCAGCTCGAACACGGCCGCGGCCACCGGCAGCCCGGCCACCACGCCGTCGGCGCGGGTGACCAGGTCGGCGGTGTCGTTCTGCGCGTCCGGGACGGTGGCGAGGCTCGTCACGTCGAGGAAGTTCGCCCCCAGATCCTCGGTGAGCGCGTCGACGATCACCCGCCGGACCCGCTCCGGGTCCAGGCCACCGGCCCGCAGCGCCCGCTCCGTCGACTCCCTCACTGTGCCTCCTTCGTTCGCGACTGCGGGGCTCGCAGAACCGGCTCACTCCTCGCGCTCACCGTTGAGCCTCCCAGCGCTCGTCCACAAAGCCCTCCGCCCCGATCCCGGCCACGAGGTGGCCGCGCCACCGCTCGTCGGCCGTCGGGAAGTCCTCCCGCCAGTGGCAGCCCCGGGTCTCCCGGCGGGCGTACGCGGCGGCCACCAGGGTCGACGCCACGGTGATCAGGTTCGTCGCCTCCCAGTCGGCGGTGCGCGGCACGCCCCGGGCCTGGCCCAGCTCGGTGAGGGTGGCGGCGGTGTCGGCGAGGGTCGGCGCCGACCGGAGCACCCCCGCGCCCCGGGTCATCGCCCGCTGCAGGGTGGACGAGGCGCCCGCCGGCACCAGCCAGCCCTGGCCGCCCACCCAGGCGCCGGTCTCCGCCGGCTTCGCCTGCTCGGGCAGCCCGGCGGCGATGTCCTCGGCGATCCGGCGGGAGAACACCAGCCCCTCCAGCAGCGAGTTGCTGGCCAGCCGGTTGGCGCCGTGCACGCCGGTGCAGGCGACCTCGCCGCACGCGTACAGGCCGGGGATGGAGGTGCGGCCGCGCAGGTCGGTCCGGACGCCGCCGGAGGCGTAGTGGGCGGCCGGGGCGACCGGGATCAGGTCGGCGGCCGGGTCCACGCCGATGGCCAGGCAGGAGGCCACGATGGTCGGGAAGCGCCGGGCCAGGAAGTCGCCGCCGAGGTGGCGGGCGTCCAGATAGACGTGGTCCGCGCCGGTGGCCAGCAGCACCCGGTGGATCCCCTTGGCCACCACGTCGCGGGGCGCCAGCTCGGCCAGCTCGTGCTGGCCCACCATGAACCGCTTGCCGTCGCCGTCGACCAGGTGGGCGCCCTCGCCGCGCAGCGCCTCGGAGACCAGCGGCTGCTGGGCGAGTCCGGCGCCCGGCTCACCGGCCGGCACGATCAGCGCGGTCGGGTGGAACTGGACGAACTCCAGGTCGGTGACCGCCGCGCCGGCCCGCAGCGCGAGCGCCACGCCGTCGCCGGTGGAGACCGCCGGGTTGGTGGTGGCCGCGAAGACCTGGCCCATCCCGCCGGTGGCCAGCACCACGGCCCGGCCCAGGATGGCCCCGACGCCGTCCTCGCTGCCCTCACCGAGCACGTGCAGGGTGATCCCGCAGGCCGGGCCGAGCCCGTCCGGCCCGTCGCCGGGGGCGCGCAGCAGGTCCAGCACCAGGGCGTGCTCGACCAGCCGGATCCACGGGTCGCGGCGGACCGCGGCGTGCAGCGCCCGCTGCACCTCGGCCCCGGTGGCGTCGCCGCCGGCGTGCACGATCCGGTCGGCCCGGTGGCCGCCCTCCCGCGTGAGCATCAGCGAGCCGTCCGGGTTGCGGTCGAACTCCGCCCCGATCCGCATCAGCTCGCGCAGCCGGGTCGGGCCCTCCTCCACCAGCACCCGGACGGCCGCCGGGTCGCAGAGGCCGACGCCGGCCACCTCGGTGTCGTACGCGTGCGCGGCCGGGGTGTCCGCCGGGTCGAGCACCGCGGCGATGCCGCCCTGCGCCCAGCGGGTCGAGCCCTCGTCGATGTTGACCTTGGTGACCACGGTGACGTGCAGGCCGGCCTCGCGCAGGTGCAGCGCGGCGGTCAGCCCGGCGACCCCGGAGCCGACGACGATCACGTCGGTGGTCTCCACCCAGCCGGGGGCGGGCGCGGCCAGCAGCCTCGGCAGGGCCGGCAGGTCGACGGTCGGAAGGTCCATGAGCACAGTCAACCCGAAGCCCTCTCATCCCGGGCGGCGGGGGCGCGACGAGTGGTTTCGGCTACCTCGTCCGGACCGGCAGGCCGGCCGGGCCGGCCCCCTTGAGCGAGGCGGTCACCGTGCGGTCGCTGAGCCAGAGGTAGCAGCGCACGCCCCGGTCGCCGACCGCCCACCGGCCGGCGCCGGGTGGGCGGACCACCACGCCGCTGCGGAACCGCAGCGTCGGGTCGTCCGGCACGCCGGCGTACCTGGCCAGAGCCGTGTTGCAGCCGGTGTAGAGGGGCGCCCAGTCGGCGTCCTTCCTCGGGTACGGGCGGTCCGGCGCCGCCCACACCCCGACGAACTCGGCGTCGTGCGCGGCACGGCAGTCGACCGGGGTGAGGGTCTGCACCCGGCGGGCGTCCCGGCCGGTGCGCTGGCAGCCCAGTCGCAGGGGGGACGGCCCCTTGAGCGCGTCGCGCAGGCTGCCCGTCCGGGTCACCACGGTCGCCGCCGCCTCGACCGTGGTCAGCTCGGTCAGGTCGCAGCGGAACCAGCGGGAGCCGGCCGCCCAACCGGGACCGGTGGGCAGCGCCACGGCCAGCCGCAGCCGGCCGGCCCGCCAGTTGTCGCCGACGTAGCCACCGGCCCGGGTGTCGCACTCGGCGAAGGCGGTCCGCAGCTCGGCCGAGCCGAGCGCCGGCGGGGTGGCCCGCTCGACGGTGAACGCCCCGACGTGCACCGTCTCCACCCGGTGCGGCAGGTCGCAGCCGACCGGGTCGTAACCGGACAGGCCCACGGTCGGGGTGAAGTCGGCCACCTGGCAGATCCCGGCGGCCGGGGTGAACGCGCCGGCCGGCGGCAGGGCGCCCCAGTCGTCGGTGAGGTCGCCGTCCAGCCCGCCGGACGAGGCGCACCCGGCCAGTGCCACCCCCGCGATCAACACGGCGACGAGGCTGCGCATCGCACGGCCCATCGCGCCTCCCCAGCCCGACGACCGTCGATTCCGACGGTCCGACCAGGGTAGCCGGAAATGACCTTCCGGTGACAGACCGTACGTGCGGCCCCGGGTCAGTTGAGGGTGGCGGCCAGCGGGTTGGGGACGGGGTCGCCGGCGGTGCCGGGGGCGGCCGTGGTCGGGTCGGCGGTGAGGTCGACGACCTTGTTGTCGGCGTCGACGTGCACCACTCGGGGCTGGTAGGAGCGCGCCTCGGCGTCGTCCATCTGCCCATACGAGATGAGGATGACCAGGTCACCCGGGTGCACCAGGTGCGCCGCAGCGCCGTTGATGCCGATCACGCCGCTGCCCCGCCGCCCCGGGATCACGTACGTCTCCAGCCGGGCGCCGTTGGTGATGTCCACGATCGCGACCTGCTCGCCGGGGATGAGGTCGGCCGCGTCGAGCAGATCCTCGTCCACCGTCACCGAGCCGACGTAGTGCAGGTCCGCCTGGGTCACCGTGGCCCGGTGGATCTTCGACTTGAGCATGGTGCGGAGCATCGGGGTGCCTTTCGGAAAAGGAGGTGGTGGGGTCAGGAGCGCGGGGCGAGGTGGAGCGCCGTGTTGTCGATCAGGCGGGTGGCGCCGACCCAGGCGGCGACCAGCAGCCGCGCCGCGCCGGAGACCGGGCCGGGCTCCAGGTCGGCGTCGGTGAGCACCAGATAGTCGAGGCGGGCACCGGGCGTACCCGTGTCGAAGGCCCGGTGGCCGGCGGCCAGCACGGCGCCGCCGTCCCCGCCCCGCTCGGCGGCCTCGACGCCGGCCCGCAGCGCGGCGGAGAGGCTCAGCGCGGCCGCCCGCTCCTCCGCGGACAGGTAGCGGTTTCGGCTGGACAGGGCCAGTCCGTCCGGTTCGCGCACGGTCGGCACCCCGACGATCTCCGTCGGCACGTCCAGGTCGCGGACCATCCGCCGGACCAGGGTGAGCTGCTGGTAGTCCTTCTCGCCGAAGAAGGCCAGGTCGGGGCGGGTGAGCTGGAGCAGCTTCATGACCACGGTGAGCACGCCGTGGAAGAAGCCGGGGCGGCTCAGCCCCTCCAGGTCCTCGCCGAGCGGCCCCGGGTTCAGCCGCACCTTCGGCTGGCCCTCCGGGTATATGTCGGTCACCCCGGGAGCGAAGACCACGTCCGCGCCGGCCCGCCGGCAGATCTCCAGGTCGGCCTCCAGCGTGCGCGGGTAGCGGTCGAAGTCCTCGTTCGGCCCGAACTGGAGCGGGTTCACAAAGATCGTCACGAGCACGTGGTCGGCCCGCTCCCGGGCGGCCCGCAGCAGGGTCTCGTGCCCCGAGTGCAGCGCACCCATGGTCATCACCACGCCGACCGTGCCGGTCAGCGCGTCCCGCGCCGCCGCCAGCTCCTTGCGGGTGTGCACCAGCTCCGTCATCAGTGCCTCCTCAGTTCGGGACTGCGGGGCTCGCAAAACCGGCTCACTCCTCGCCCTCACGCCAACACCTGCATCCCGTTCAGCACGTCCAGCAGCGGCGCCGCGTCGGCCGGCCGCAGCCGGCCGGCCGCGATCGCGCGATCCGCCGTCCGTCGGGCCAACGCCAGGTAGGGGGGCACGGATTCCGGGGCGGTCGCCGCCAGCCGCTCCAGGTGGCGGCGTACGGTGCCCGCGTCGCCCCGGGAGACCGGGCCGGTGAGCGCGTCGTCGCCGAGCCGCAGCGCGTTCTCCAGCGCGGCCCGCAGCAGCGGGGCGAGCACCTTCTCGGGCCGGTCCACCCCGGCGTCGCGCAGCCGGTCGGCCGCCTCGTTCACCAGGGTCACCAGGTGGTTCGCCCCGTGCGCGAGCGCCGCGTGGTAGAGCGGCCGGTCGCCCTCCGCCACCCACTCGGGCACGCCGCCCAGGTCGGCCACCAGCCGGGCGGCGAAGGCGCGCAGCTCGGCCGGGGCGGTCACCCCGTAGGAGATGCCGGCGAGGCGGGTCAGGTCGTCCGGCGTACCGGTGAAGGTCATCGCCGGGTGCAGCGCGAGCGGCCGGGCGCCGGCCTCGGCGGCCGGGGCCAGGACGGCCAACCCGTGCGCGCCGGAGGTGTGCGCGACCACCTGGCCGGGGCGCAGCGCGCCGGCGCCGGCCAGGCCGGCCACCACGCCGGCGAGCGCGTCGTCGGGGACCGCCACGATCAGCAGGTCGGTGGCGGCGCGCGCCACGGCGGCCGCGGCGCGGGTCGGGGTCTCCGGCAGTAGCAGCGCCATCCGGGCCCGGGTCGCGCCGGAGGCGCCGGCGGCGGCGACCACCCGGTGGCCGGCGGCGGCGAGGGCCGCGCCGAGCACGGCGCCGACCCGGCCGGCGCCGATCACGCCGACCGTGAGGGTGCGCGGGAAGACGAGCGGGGCGTCGGCGGCCCGGTGCGGGGCGGCCGGACGCGAACGCAGCGGTGCGCTCATGGCAATCGATCCAGTCCTCGAAGGGGGTACCGGTCGATCGCAAGTATGCGCCGGGGTCACAGAGCTGAAACAAGCATGTGTGAAAACCTTCACCGGCGGCGCGAAGGGGCCGCTCCGGCGGCGCGGAGCGACCCCTTCTGCTACGTCAGCGCGGGGCGCGGAGGAAGCCCGCGTCCACGAACTTGAAGTCCGTGTCGGGGCGCGCCTCGCCGTCCCCGCCCGGCGTCTCCGGGGTGTTCCGGCCGTCGTGCACCACCAGCAGGCCGCCGGGGAAACCGGGCAGCGGGGTGGCCGTCACGGCCGCCCCGTCGCACTCCTGCGCGCCGTCGACCCGGCCGTCGACCACCGCGAACCGCCCGGTCGGCCGGTTGGTGCGCCGGTCGAAGGTGTAGAAGGTGTCGTCGCCCTGGCTGGAGACGATCAGGGTGCCGGTGAACCGGCCGGTCCGGTGGATGGTCAGCCCCTCGACGTCCTGGGCGATCCGGCCGCCGAAGCCGGGATCGGCGGAGTCGTCGGTGACGCAGTCGTCCTTCTCGGCGTCGAAGGCCGCCGGGACGCCGTACTCGCGGACCCGCTCGACCGACCGCGGGGCGCCGGCGAACCGGCCGCCGGCCAGCCGGGTCCGCCACAGGCCGACCTTCTCCTGGGCCAGGTAGACCACGCCGGTGCCCGGATCCACCACGGTCCCCTCGACCTGCGGGCCGTCGCCCGGGTCGGTGCACGGGGACCAGCCGGTCCCGTCCGGCAGGGTGAACGTCGACGGCAGCACCAGCCGATCCATCGGCCGGTAGCTGACCCGGCCGGCCCGCTCCACCAGCCGGAACACCCCCACCTCGGGGGTGCTGCGCCGGCTCACCACCGCGTACGCGGCACCGTCGGCGTCGACGAACGTGCCCAGCCCGTACGCGGTGCGCTGCGCGTTCACCTCGGCCTGGTCCCGGCTGAACGCGAACGGCACGTCCGGCGCGGTGACGTCGGTGAGCAGCCGGGTGCCCGGGTCGATCCGGTAGAAGCGCAGCTGATCGCGCCCCCGGTCGGTGACCACGGCCAGGTCGGCGGCCCGCCCGGCCAGCCGGAAGCCGGCCACCAGGTCCACGTTGTTGAACCGGCCGGGCTCGTCGTCGGGCCCGGGCGCGGGCGCCGTGGCGATCGCCTGCCGCTCGCGGGCCCGCAGGTCGTACACCCGCAGGCCGCCGTTCTTCGCGGTGGCGACGACCAGGCTGCCTGCCGGGTCGGACGGGTGCACCCAGATGGCCGGGTCGTCGGCGTCCGCGTCGCCACCGGCATCGTCGTCGAAGAGGGAGGCGGTCTCGGTCACCGCCCGGACCGGGCGCGGGGCGTCGTCCGCCGGCGCGGCCACCGCGGGCGCGGCGGCCAGCAGCAACGGTACGACGGCCAGCGCGGGGATTGCGGTTCGTCTCATGTCCGCTCACCGTAGGGTCGGCACGGTGACGCCCCCTGAACGAGGAATGAACTGATGGCGCTCCGCTGGCGCGACGCGATGTCGACGGCCCTCTACGGGCCGGACGGGTTCTTCGTCTCCGGCCCAGGGCCGGTCGCCCACTTCCGCACCAGCGTCCACGCGTCTCCCGTGTTCGCCTCCTGCCTGGCGCGGTTGGTCACCTCGCTTGATGCAGCTCTCGATCATCCCGCTCGGTTCGACATCGTGGATGTGGGTGCCGGTCGGGGGGAGCTGTTGCGGTCGTTGTCGCTCGCGGTGGGGGTTTCGGGGGAGCCCGCCCGCTCCGGGCGGTCAGGCTTGATGGTAGGCCTACACGCGGAATCCGAGCTTAACCAACA